>JABZOY010000073.1:0-8661 GCA_015255025.1 Haemophilus sp. | reverse complement strand
GTAGTGCGATCACCTTCTGCGTTTTCGATTACGCGTGGTTTGTCACCATCCATTACAGCGACACAAGAGTTTGTTGTACCTAAGTCAATACCAATAATTTTTCCCATGTTGTTACTCCTAATTAAATTTTAAATTCGTTGTAAACTATTACGATGAATAAGATGTGGATACTTTTTCGCATTTCAAGAGGCAAGATTTAAAAATTTTTCTTCCTTTTAAAGTGCGGTCATTTCCGTTCTTGTTTTACAAAATAAGTCCAGAGATGAGAAGTTCAAGGGGGGATATAAAATTATTTTTTAAAAATAAGAAAAAAATTGTGATTTGTGATAAATTGCCAGCAATTTTAATCATCTATTAGTTAGCAAAGGAATCAAAATGAAAAAATCAACTGTAGCATTAGGTGTCATTGTTGCCCTCGGTATTGTCGGCATCGGTGGTGCATGGTTTACTGGGGAAAAAGCACAAACTGAATATTTGCGTCAAATTGAATTAGCGAACCAAAAATTCCAAAGTTTAGGTTTGCCAGATTCAGTGAATCTTGTTTATAAAAATAAGCAATTTGATCGCAGTTTCTTTACTTCTCAAGTGGAAGATGAAGTCGTTATTTCTTTACCAAAAGAAGGACAAGTATTTACTATTCCACTTTCAACTAAGCTTTATCATGGACCATTTCCACTTAATCAGTTGGAAAAATTTAACTTCGTACCAACAATGTTTTCAGCACAAGGTGTGATTGGTAAAAATGAAACAACTCAGCCGCTATTTGATTTTCTTAAATCAGATAAACCTGTTCAATATCAAGCTTCGACTAGCTATAGTTTAGCAACAAAAGGTAAAGTTGAATTAGCAGCTGGGGAAATGGCAGATCCTCACTCACCGCAAAATAAGATCTCCTGGTCAAATATCAACATTGGTTTTGATATAGATAAAGATCGAGCGGGAAAATATGACATGACCTTAGACGAAGTGACTGCTGATTTAGGCCCTAGTAGTGCAGATGGGGATAGCCAGGACGCTACTGCAGTTAAGTCGGTAAAAACGAAGATGAAGGGCATGAAATTGGATGCTTCATTCAATCCTACAAAATGGGCTTACATTTATACGGGGAAAGGTTCTTATTCAACTGAAAGCTTCGAAATGACGAGCACGGACTATGCTGGAAAAACGACTTCTCTTATTGAAAAAGGCTTAAAAGCCACATCTGATATTTCACTTAATGGTGATTTTGTAAATTTAAAAAGTGAGAGTGCAGTAGATTCATTTGTTCTAGATGGAAAAGAGTTAGGGAAGTTAACTAACAATAGTGAATTAAATCATATTGAAGCAAACGCAGCAAATGCGTTGATTGAAGCTGTTTTCACGGTATTTAAGTCTGTTAGAGATGATAAAAATGTGAATGATGAAGTGGTATCTGAAATTTTAAGTTCATGGGTTGAAGAGCATGGTATGGCTATTTTTAATAATCAGCCTCAACTTAAACTCAACCCAGTATCAATTTCAGATAATCAAGGTAAAGTGTCATTAGATCTCAATGTGGCATTAGCGAAAGATCCAAAATTTGATTTAATGAAAGGAAGTTTATATAAACAATTTACGGATTTTGCGGTGCATATTCATGTAGATAAAGCGACAGCAGAAAAAATCATGACACAATTTGCTCCAGAAGAAGATAAAGCGTTGATTAAAGAGAAAATTGAAGAGCAAGCCAAACAAGCAGCAGCACAAAATATTGTGGTGAATAACGATAAAAATGTGACGCTTGCTTTAGTGCTCGAAAACGGCGAACTCAAACTCAATGGTCAAGTGATTCCTGAAGAGCAGGTGCAAGGCGTGTTATTTATGTTGATCATGAGCGCGGCAATGCAAGGTAAGTAATTAACGACTAAATAAACAGAAAGGAGATAAAGTGATTTATCTCCTTTTTATTTAGTTAATTTAAACGTGCTTTTAAATATCCTTCATAATCGGGGATATCAATATTGATTTCTTGATCAAATAAGCTTGATGTTAAAAGAAAATCAGCGGTACTTTGATTAATTGCCACAGGAATATTCCAAACAGTTGCAATGCGCATTAAGGCTTTTACATCGGGATCATGTGGCGCGGCGTTCATCGGATCCCAAAAGAAAATCATCATATCAATTTTTTTCTCAGCAATTAGTCCACCAAGTTGTTGATCGCCACCCATAGGGCCACTTAATAGCGAGGCTATTTTGAGTCCCGTTTCTCTTTCTAATAGATGGCCAGTTGTACCCGTCGCATAAAGTTGATGGGGAGCGAGTGCTTCTTTGTGTTTCTTTACCCAATTGAGCAGATTTTGTTTGCAGCTGTCATGTGCAACGAGCGCTATTCGTTTATGAGAAAAGATTGGGCGAGTTGTCGTGTTCATATTTTGTCCTCTAAAAAGCTCAAAAGCATGCGAACACTTTAGATCAAAGCGGGTAAGGAATGCAATATATAAAGTATGCTTTAATTTAAACCCAAAAATCCTTTAAAAATGACCGCACTTTTAATGAAGACTATTGCAATAACAGGAAGAAATGCGTGAGAACAGTGAAAATCTACTATCTTTCTTGCAAAAAATCTTCTAAAATTTACAAGATTTGTTAAATGTTTGTAACATTGATTAACAAGCTTGATTTTCGTGTTTGGTCATGACCAAACTTCATTTTCACTCAGTAAAATAAGGAAAGACTATGTCAGATACCTTAGTAAACGATATTGACCCAATTGAAACACAAGATTGGTTGTCAGCTGTTGATTCATTAATTCGTGCCGAAGGCGCAGAGCGTGCGCATTACATCATCAATCAGGTGATTGATCAGGCACGTAATGGTGGTGTGAACATTGCAAAAGGTGGCGTAACAACCCCTTATGTTAATACCATCCCTGTTTCTGAACAGCCAGCATACCCAGGTGATAAAGCTATTGAGCGTCGTATTCGTAGTGCTGTACGTTGGAATGCGATCATGGCGGTATTACGTGGCCAGAAAAAAGATCTTGAATTAGGTGGTCATATTTCAACTTATCAATCTGCAGCAAGCATGTATGAAGTCTGTTTTAACCACTTCTTCAAAGCTGCTACAGATAAAAACGGCGGTGACTTAGTCTTCTTCCAAGGCCATGCGGCACCAGGTATGTATGCGCGCGCATTTGTTGAAGGTCGCATTACTGAAGAGCAAATGAATAATTTCCGTCAGGAATGTGAACCAGGTAAAGGCCTTTCTTCTTACCCACACCCGAAATTAATGCCTGAATTCTGGCAATTCTCGACCGTATCTATGGGTTTAGGTCCTGTAAATGCGATCCGTACTGCTCGTTTCTTAAAATACTTAGATAACCGTGGTTTAAAAGATACCAAAGATCAAAAAGTGTATGCTTTCCTTGGTGACGGTGAGATGGATGAAATCGAAGCAAAAGGTGATTTAACATTTGCAGCACGTGAAGGCTTAGATAACTTAATCTTCGTAGTAAGCTGTAACTTGCAACGTTTAGATGGTCCTGTAACGGGTAACGGCAAAATCGTTCAAGAATTAGAAGGTTTATTTGCGGGTGCAGGTTGGGAAGTGATCAAAGTCATGTGGGGCTCTAACTGGGACAAATTATTTGCCAAAGACACCTCAGGTAAGTTAACTCAATTGATGATGGAAGTGCTCGATGGCGACTATTTAACCTTCAAATCTAAAGATGGTGCTTATGTTCGTGAACACTTCTTTGGTCGTTATCCAGAAACCGCTGCATTAGTAGCGGATATGACAGATGATGAAATCTGGGCATTAAGACGCGGTGGTCATGACTCAGAAAAACTTTATGCGGCATTCCATAAAGCGCAAACAGCAGGTAAACCTGTAGTAATCCTTGCACACATGGTTAAAGGTTATAAAATTCCTGAAGCAGAAAGTAAAAATACGGCTCACCAATCTAAAAAAATGTCGATCGAAAGTCTTAAATACTTCCGTGATCATTTCCACTTAGATATTAAAGATGAAGATATCCCTAACTATCCGTATATTACTTTCCCAGAAGGTTCGGAAGAGTACAATTATCTTCACGGCAGACGTAAAGCATTAAACGGTTACTTACCAAAACGTTTACCAAAATTCACCACTGAATTTAAAGTTCCGGCTTTAGAAGAATTTGCCCCATTATTGGAAGCTCAAGCTCGTCCAATTTCAACTACAATGGCATTCGTGCGTTTCTTAAATACTTTATTGAAAGATAAAAATATTGGTAAACAAATTGTGCCAATTGTTGCTGATGAAGCACGTACTTTCGGTATGGAAGGTTTATTCCGTCAAATCGGTATTTACAACCCACATGGTCAAAACTATGTGCCTTCTGATCGTGATTTAGTGGCTTACTACCGTGAAGCGAAAGATGGTCAAGTATTACAAGAAGGTATCAATGAATTAGGTGCAGCATCATCTTGGTTAGCAGCAGCAAACTCATACTCTGTTAATAACCTTCCGATGATTCCATTCTTCATCTACTACTCAATGTTTGGTTTCCAACGTGTGGGTGACTTGATGTGGGCAGCCGGGGATCAATTAGCGCGTGGTTTCATGATCGGCGGTACTTCTGGCCGTACAACATTAAATGGTGAAGGCTTACAACACGAAGATGGTCATAGCCATATTCAATCTCTTGTTATTCCTAACTGTGTGTCTTATGACCCTGCTTACGTTTATGAAGTGGCAGTTATCCTACAAGACGGTATCAATCGTATGTACGGTGAAAAACAAGAAGATGTGTTCTACTACATCACCACATTAAACGAAACTTACGAACAACCAGCAATGCCAAAAGGTGCTGAAGAGGGTATTCGTAAAGGTCTTTATAAATTTGAAACCGTTGAAGCGAAAGACAACAAAGGTCATGTTCAATTATTAGGTTCTGGTGCGATCTTCCGTCACGTTCGTGAAGCAGCACAAATTCTTGCAAATGAATATGGCGTAAGCTCAGATGTATATAGTGTGCCTTCATTCACTGAAGTGGCTCGTGAAGGTGCGGATGCTGTACGTTGGAATATGTTACATCCAACTGAGACACCACGCGTACCTTACATTGCACAAGTCATGAACGATGCTCCAGCTGTTGCGGCTACTGACTACATGAAATTGTTCGCAGAACAAGTTCGTGCATTCATTCCTGCACAAAGCTATCACGTATTAGGTACTGATGGTTTCGGTCGTTCAGACAGCCGTGAAAACTTACGTGAACACTTCGAAGTGGATGCGCGTTATGTTGTGGTTGCAGCATTACATGAGCTTGCAAAACAAGGTAAATTTGATGCGAAAGTGGTGGCTGATGCAATCGCGAAATTTGGTTTAAAAACTGAAATTTTAAATCCGCTTTACGCTTAATAAACAATATCCTGTGCGCTAAAACGCACAGGAGCATCTACAAATAAAGTGCGGTTGATTTTAACTGCGTTTTTTAAAGGTAAGATAACATGTCAAAACAAATTCAAATTCCTGATATCGGTAGTGATGAAGTTACCGTAACAGAAGTGATGGTGAAAGTAGGTGATACCATTACCGCTGATCAAAGTATTATTAATGTTGAAGGTGATAAAGCCTCAATGGAAGTCCCTGCACCAGAAGCCGGTGTGGTAAAAGAAGTATTAGTGAAAGTGGGTGATAAAGTCACAACTGGCACACCAATGCTTGTTTTAGAATCAGCGGAGGCGGCAGCGCCTGCTCCAGCCGCTGCAGCACCAGCGCCGGCAGCCGCACCAGCAGCTGCAAGTGTAGTTGAAGTTAATGTACCAGATATCGGCTCAGACGAAGTAAACGTAACAGATATTATGGTGAAAGTTGGTGATACCGTTGAAGTTGATCAATCAATCATCAACGTTGAAGGTGATAAAGCGTCAATGGAAGTACCAGCTCCAGTTGCTGGCATGGTAAAAGAAATTTTAATCAACGTAGGCGATAAAGTTGTTACTGGTAAATTAATCATGAAATTTGAAGTGGCAGGTGCCGCACCAGCCGCAGCGCCAGCTCAACAGGCGGCAGCACCTGCAGCAGCACCAACACCAACAGCTTCAGCCATTAAAGAAGTGAATGTACCTGATATTGGTGGTGATGAAGTTAACGTAACTGAAATCATGGTTGCAGTTGGCGACAGCGTTTCTGAAGAGCAATCTTTAATTACCGTTGAAGGCGATAAAGCCTCAATGGAAGTGCCAGCTCCATTCGCGGGTGTGGTAAAAGAAATTTTAGTGAAATCAGGTGATAAAGTTTCAACTGGTTCATTAATTATGAAATTTGAAGTGGTGGGTGCAGCACCTGCTCCTGCAGCGGCTCCAGTAGCGGCAGCTCCAGCGCCTCAAGCAGCGCCGGCAGCACAATCAGGTAATGTATCTGGTTTAAGCCAAGAACAAGTTGTAGCAAGCGCAGGCTATGCACACGCAACACCGGTAATTCGTCGCTTAGCGCGTGAATACGGTATTAACCTTGATCGCGTAAAAGGTACGGGTCGTAAAGGTCGTGTTGTGAAAGAAGATATCCAAGCTTACGTGAAAACCGCTGTTAAAGCGTTTGAAACAGGCACTGTATCTTCTGCAGCAGCGGGTAATGGTGTGGCAAACGGCGCAGGCTTAGGTTTATTACCATGGCCGAAAGTTGACTTCAGCAAATTTGGTGAAGTGGAAGAAGTTGAATTAAGCCGTATCAACAAAATCTCTGGTGCAAACTTACATCGTAACTGGGTAATGATTCCACATGTTACTCACTTCGATCGCACAGATATCACCGATTTAGAAGCATTCCGTAAAGAACAGAACAAGATTGTTGAAAAACAAAAATTGGATGTGAAAATTACACCAGTTGTGTTCATTATGAAAGCCGTAGCGAAAGCATTAGAAGCGTTCCCACGTTTCAATAGCTCTATTTCTGAAGACGGTCAAAAATTAACACTTAAAAAATACATCAACATTGGCGTAGCGGTGGATACACCAAACGGTCTTGTTGTACCTGTATTTAAAAACGTGAACAAAAAAGGTATTATCGAACTCTCTCGTGAATTAATGGAAGTCTCCAAAAAAGCACGTGACGGTAAACTTTCAGGTTCTGATATGCAAGGTGGTTGTTTCACCATTTCAAGCTTAGGTGGTATTGGTACAACTCACTTTACGCCAATCGTAAATGCACCTGAAGTGGCAATTTTAGGTGTGTCTAAATCAGAAATGCAACCAGTTTGGAATGGTAAAGAATTCGAGCCACGCTTAATGCTTCCATTATCATTATCTTTTGACCACCGCGTGATCGATGGTGCTGATGGTGCTCGTTTCTTAAGCTATATCAATGGCGTATTAGCTGACTTACGTCGCTTAGTGATGTAATTAACACGGTAAGATGTGAGTGATTAGGCTCACATCTTACAGAAAGGACCGCAAGTGCGGTCAAAAATTTGAACGTTTTTACGAGGTAAAAATGAGTAAAGAAATTAAAACCCAAGTTGTGGTACTTGGTGCTGGTCCTGCAGGTTATTCAGCGGCATTCCGTTGTGCGGACTTAGGTTTAGAAACAGTACTTGTTGAACGTTATTCAACATTAGGTGGGGTATGTTTAAACGTAGGTTGTATCCCTTCTAAAGCATTACTTCACGTTGCTAAAGTAATTGAAGAAGCAAAACACGCAAGCAAAAACGGTGTGTATTTCGCTGAGCCTCGCATTGATTTAGATGAAGTGCGCGCAGGTAAAGAAGCGGTTGTGGCGAAATTAACAGGCGGTCTTGCAGGTATGGCTAAACAACGTAAAGTCACCGTTGTTGAAGGTTTAGCGGCGTTTACCGATCCACACACATTAGTGGCACGTGATCGTGATGGTAAACCAACCACAATTAAATTTGATAATGCGATTATCGCAGCGGGTTCTCGCCCAATTCAATTACCATTCATTCCACATGAAGATCCACGTGTTTGGGATTCAACAGATGCACTTAAATTAAAAGAAGTACCGAAAAAACTGTTAATCATGGGTGGTGGTATCATCGGTTTAGAGATGGGTACCGTATATCATGCATTAGGTTCTGAAGTTGAAGTGGTTGAAATGTTTGACCAAGTAATTCCAGCAGCAGATAAAGATGTTGTTGCAATCTACACCAAACAAGTTGAGAAAAAATTCAAGTTAATGCTTGAAACTAAAGTGACTGCAGTTGAAGCAAAAGACGATGGTATCTATGTTTCAATGGAAGGTAAAGCATGCAATGACACTAAACGTTATGATGCAGTGTTAGTGGCAATCGGTCGTACACCAAACGGTAAATTGATCGATGCAGGTAAAGCTAGCGTTGAAGTGGATGAGCGTGGTTTCATTCATGTTGATAAGCAAATGCGTACTAATGTGCCTCATATCTTTGCAATCGGTGATATTGTTGGTCAACCAATGTTAGCTCACAAAGGTGTCCACGAAGGTCACGTAGCGGCAGAAGTGATTGCAGGACAAAAACATTACTTCGATCCAAAAGTCATTCCTTCTATTGCTTATACTGAACCAGAAGTAGCTTGGGTAGGTAAAACTGAGAAAGAATGTAAACAAGAAGGTTTAAATTACGAAGTCGCTAAATTCCCTTGGGCTGCTTCTGGTCGTGCGATTGCATCTGAATGTGCAGAAGGTATGACCAAATTAATCTTCGATAAAGATACTCATCGTATAC
>JABZOY010000072.1:0-8771 GCA_015255025.1 Haemophilus sp. | reverse complement strand
ATGCAATCCCATTGTCTGGTTTCGCTGCAATGAGTTTTTCCAATGTTTCTTTGGTCACTAATGGCGCATCACCATATAAAATCACAATATTTTCATCATCTTTGAAGAATGGTGCGGCTTGTTGAACCGCATGAGCAGTACCTAATTGTTCTGCTTGAACGACCCAGTTCACGCTTTCATTTGCCAAACGCTCACGCATTAATTCGCCACCATGACCATAAATTAAATGCACGTTTTCTGCACCTAATTGATTTGCCGTATCAATCACATGTTTTACCATCGGTTTACCTGCCACTTTGTGCAAGACTTTAGGTAAATCAGAATACATACGAGTGCCTTTACCGGCCGCTAAAATCACCACGCTTAATGCTTTATTTGTCATAAATTCTTCTCTTCTTGATAAAAAATTAGGCGTATTCTATCGTAGAATGGAGGGAATGATAAGTTGTTTATCTTTTCAAGAAAATTCTATAATAGTGAAAACCTTTCAACCCATAGAGGTACATATGCACAACCGAGATGAAATCATCTTACAACTGCTAAATCACCAAGGTAAAGTTAGCGTTCAAGAAGTCGCTCAGCAATGTGAAATGTCAGTAGAGACAATTCGTAGAGATCTTAATCGATTAGAAAAAAAAGGTTTACTATATCGCACTCATGGTGGCGCTGTTAGCGGAAAAATAAATGATCTTGGATCTTTTTTCCAAATACGACAACATGTCAATGCCGCAGCCAAACGACATATTGCTAAAAACGCTCTTGAATTGCTCTATGAAAATGCCGTGATTGGACTCGATGCTAGCTCTACCAGTTGGTATTTTGCATACCTTATGCCAGATATTCCTTGCACAGTCGTAACAAACTCAATTTTTAACGTCAACGCATTAGTGAACAAACCCAATATCAAAACAATTGTTACTGGAGGTGTCTATTCTCACAAATATGAAGCCTTTTATGGTCCGTTATCAGAATACTTATTACAACGTTTACACATCAATTTTTCTATTTTTTCCTGTTCAGGTATTGATAATGAAGGAAATATCTGGGAATCAAATGAACTCAATGCATCACTAAAACGAAAGATGATGGAAGCGTCAGAAAAATGTTATCTACTAGTAGATCAATCAAAATTTGAGAAAAAAAGCCTAATTCAATTAAGTGGTTTAAATAAAATAGACACTATTTTTACCGATTCTGCCCTTCCCTTCCCCTTACAAAAATACTGTGACAAAGTAGACACAATGACCGTTATATAGATAAAAATGCCCGATTTGACCGTTTAAGGTGTAATAATTATTAAATCGGGCATTAATTTTATTAAAAAATAACACTTTTGTGTGATCTATTTCACAAATCTGAAATCTATTTCGTATCTCACCTATCTTCTCACATTCTTTTTATCAAAAATAATACCAAGTTAAGTTGATAGCAGCTTATCCATATTTCATCATAAATGTTAAACACAAAAGGAGGAGCTTTATGATGACATCGGTCACTCAATCAAATCGAGTAAAAATCGGTATTCGCCCTACTATTGATGGACGTCGCATGGGAGTTCGAGAATCGTTAGAAGAACAAACCATGCAAATGGCAAAATCAGTTGCAGAGTTATTGCAAAATCACATTCGCCACACAGACGGTTCCTTCGTGGAATGTGTAATTGCCGACACCTGTATTGGTGGTGTTGCTGAAGCCGCTGCTTGTGCAGAAAAATTCAAACTCAACAATGTTGGTTTAACAATTACTGTTACTCCTTGTTGGTGCTATGGTTCTGAAACTATTGATATGGATCCGCATATGCCAAAAGCCATTTGGGGTTTCAACGGCACCGAACGTCCGGGAGCAGTTTATCTTGCCGCCGCCCTTGCCGGCCACTCTCAATTAGGCTTACCGGCATTTTCCATCTATGGACATGATGTGCAAGAAGCGGATGACACAAGCATTCCATCTGATGTTAAAGAAAAACTGTTACGCTTTGCGCGTGCCGGCCTTGCAGTTGCGACTATTCGCGGCAAATCCTACTTATCTATCGGTTCCGTTTCCATGGGTATCGCCGGTTCTATCGTCAACCAACAATTCTTCCAAGAATACCTCGGCATGCGTAACGAATATGTGGACATGACCGAAATCAAACGCCGCTTGGATCGCAAAATTTACGATCAAGAAGAAGTGGATTTAGCGCTTTCTTGGGTGAAACAATATTGCAAAGACGGTATTGACGTAAACAGTCCGGAAAATCAACGCTCACCTGAAGAACGCGCCGAACTTTGGGAAAATGTGGTGAAAATGACCATTATCGCCCGTGACTTAATGGTGGGTAATCCGAAATTGGCGAAATTAAACTTCGGAGAAGAAGCACTCGGTCACAATGCCATTGCTGCAGGTTTCCAAGGTCAACGCCATTGGACCGATCATTTACCGAACGGTGACTTCATGGAAGCCATGCTAAATTCGACTTACGACTGGAACGGCGTGCGCCCGCCATACATTCTTGCGACCGAAAACGACAGTTTGAACGCGGTTTGTATGTTGCTTGGTAATCAGCTCACCGGTCAGGCGCAAATCTTTGCCGATGTGCGGACTTACTGGAGCCCGGATTCTGTAGAACGCGTTACCGGTTTCCGTCCGGAACAAGGCTTCCTGCATTTAATTAACTCAGGTTCCGCTGCTCTTGACGGTACAGGTCAACATAAAGATGCCAATGGCAACCCAACCATCAAACCGGCATGGGAAGTCACGGAAGAAGACGGCAAACGTTGTTTGGAGCATACCCGTTGGTGTCCTGCGGTACACGAATACTTCAGAGGGGGCGGTTTATCTTCTCAATTCTTAACCAAAGGTGGCATGCCGTTCACCATGCACCGCATTAACCTCATCAAAGGCTTAGGCCCTGTGCTACAAATTGCCGAAGGTTGGTCTATTGAGTTACCGAAAGAAGTCAATGATGCCCTTGACCATCGTACAAACGAAACCTGGCCGACGACTTGGTTTACGCCTCGTTTGACCGGTAAAGGGGCATTTACTGATGTTTATTCTGTAATGGCGAACTGGGGGGCTAACCACTGTGTAGCCACTTACGGACACATTGGTGCTGATCTCATCACGCTAGCTTCAATGTTGCGCATTCCGGTTTGTATGCACAACGTTGAAGATGCCGACGTGTTCCGCCCAAGTTCTTGGAATGGCTTTGGTCAAGACAAAGAAGGTCAAGACTACCGCGCCTGCCAAAACTTTGGACCACTTTATAAATAACCTATGACTGGCGCAAGCTTCCCTAACTTGCGCCATCATCCCATAAAAATTCAAATACAAGTGCGGTTGAAAAAACAAATGAATTTTAAACCGCACTTAGGAGAGCTTTTATGTCTATCGTACTGATTTTTGATTGCGGTGCGACTAATTTACGCACCATTGCCATGAATGATAAAGGCAAAATCATGGCATCCCATCACCTTGCTAATAATACCCAACAGGGTAGTGAATCACCCGATTATCATATTTGGGATTTTGAAGAAATTTGGCAAAAACTCACCATGTGTGCAGATAATACGATCACTCAATTAAAGCAACAACAGGTTGATTTAAAAGAAATCGTAGGTATTTCCGTCACGACTTTTGGCGTGGATGGTGCACCATTTGATAAAAACGGACAACAACTTTACCCGATTATTTCGTGGAAATGCCCACGCACAGTGCCGGTGATGGAAAACCTCCCTCAGTTGCTAGACATAAAAGCCCTTTATCAACGCAACGGCATTGGTCAATACAGTTTCAACACTTTATTTAAACTACTTTGGTTGAAAGAAAATAAACCGGATATTTTCCAAAAAATGGATAAATTCGTGTTCATTTCCTCCATGCTAACCCAGCGATTAACCAGCAAATTTACCACCGACCGCACTATGGCAGGCACATCTATGATGACCAATCTCGCAACAGGCAATTGGGACGAGGATATTTTAAAACTGCTTGGTTTAAGCCAAAAACACTTTCCACCATTGCATAACGCAGGTGAAAAAGTGGGGGAGTTAACTAGTGCGCTTGCCGACCATTGGGGTTTAAATCGTATTCCAGTTATATCCTGTGGTCACGACACCCAATTTGCCGTATTTGGCTCCGGTGCGGGATTGAATCAACCGGTACTCAGTTCAGGCACGTGGGAAATCTTAATGGCCCGTACAGAACACGCCAAACCGCAATTTGATTTTGTGCCGCAAGGCTTAACCACCGAGTTTGACGCACAACTGAATTGTTTTAACCCTGCCGTACAATGGGTCGGCTCAGGCATTATGGAATGGCTCGGTAAATTGTTGTTCGCCGATGTATATGGCACCGACCAATATTACCCGACCATGATCGCCGAAGGTGCCGCTGCCGGTGAAAAAGGCTCGCAAAGTGCGGTCAATTTTCAGGGTGTATTTAGCCAACTCGGACAAGGCAATATCAGTGGACTTTCCATGTTCTCCACTCGTGGTGAAATCTACCGTGCCGCGCTTTATTACATGGCAAACCAACTCAAACAAGGCTTGGACGTATTACAACAAGTCAGCCACTTCAAAGCGGAAAGCTTGCTTTGCGTCGGTGGCGGCTCGAAAAATCCACTTTGGAACCAAATCCGTGCTGATGTTTTAGGTTTACCGATTGATGTCGTGGATGTCGCAGAAAGCACTGTGCTCGGCGCTGCAATGTTTACCTTCGCAGGCGTTGGGATATACGCAACGCCAGAACAAGCACAGAAAGCAATGCAACCAAATAGAAAGCGAGTTAATCCGGCTAGAAAGAATTAATCCCTCCTCTTTCTAAGAGGCAATAAAACTTGAAAAGAATAAATAGGAGAAATCAATATGTTAAAAGGTATCCACCCGGCAATCTCCCCTGAGTTACTCAAAATTCTTGCCGAAATGGGACATGGCGATGAAATTGTACTGTCCGATGCCCATTTTCCCGCACACTCATTACATTCAAAAGTAATTCGTGCAGATGGCATCACTGTATCTACATTACTCAAAGGCATTGCACCATTATTTGAGTTTGATGCTTATGTCGATGCGCCGTTAATTATGATGCAAGTGGTGCCTGGTGATACTCTCGATCCACAAGTAGAAGAAAATTATCTAACGGCGATTAAAAATGCGATTGGTTTTACACCTAATTTAGAGCGTATTGAACGCTTTGCCTTTTACGAACGTGCCAAACAAGCTTATGCCGTCGTAATCAGTGGCGAAACAGCTAAATACGGCAACATTATCATCAAAAAAGGGGTTACCCCCGTTCTATAACAGCTTAGAGGTACTAAAAAATGAACAGACAAGAACTTTCACAAAAAATTATTGATACTTGCCTTGAAATGACTCGACTAGGGTTAAACCAAGGTACAGCGGGAAATGTCAGTGTACGTTACAAAGACGGCATGCTGATCACCCCGACAGGAATGCCATATCATTTAATGAAACCGGAAAACATTGTGTATGTAGACGGCAAAGGTAAACACGAAGAAAACAAACTGCCGTCTAGTGAATGGCAATTCCATTTAGCCGTCTATCAAGCACGTCCTGAAGCCAATGCGGTGGTGCATAACCATTCTATAAACTGCGCAGGGCTTTCTATTTTGGAAAAACCGATTCCGGCCATTCATTACATGGTCGCGGTTGGTGGCACCGATCATATCCCTTGTGTGCCTTATGCAACGTTCGGTACTCACGAATTAGCGTCCTATGTGGGCGAAGGCATTAAAGAAAGCAAAGCGATTTTACTTTCTCATCACGGTTTGATCGCTTGTGGTGAAAACCTAGACAAAGCCTTATGGTTAGCACAAGAAGTCGAAGTATTAGCATCTTGGTATTTGAAATTGTTATCAACGGGCTTAGAAATTCCATTATTAAGCAAAGAACAAATGAACGTGGTTTTAGGAAAATTCCACACTTATGGGCTGCGCATTGAAGAATAGTCCACAAATAGATTCATCACTTATTTAAACAAGGAAAAGATTATGAGCGCTAAAGTTTTAGAAAAAAAATATCTTGTGCCCTTCATTCTTATTACAAGCTTATTTGCATTGTGGGGCTTTGCGAATGATATTACAAATCCTATGGTTGCCGTATTCCAAACAGTCATGGAAATTCCGGCATCTGAAGCCGCTTTAGTACAATTTGCTTTTTATGGTGGTTATGGAACCATGGCAATTCCGGCTGCATTATTTGCCAGTCGCTATAGTTATAAAGCAGGTATCCTTCTAGGTTTAGCGCTCTATGCGGTCGGCGCATTCTTATTCTGGCCGGCCGCTAAATATGAAGTGTTCAATTTCTTCTTAATTTCTCTTTATATTTTGACTTTTGGCTTGGCATTTCTTGAAACAACAGCAAATCCTTACATTTTAGCCATGGGTGATCCGCAAACGGCTACCCGTCGCTTAAACTTTGCCCAATCCTTTAACCCGCTTGGCTCTATTACCGGGATGTTCGTCGCATCTCAATTAGTCTTAACCAATTTGGAATCCGATAAACGGGATGCTGCTGGAAACTTGATTTACCATACTTTATCCGAAACAGAAAAAATGGGCATTCGCACCCACGACTTAGCCGAAATCCGTGACCCTTACGTTGCACTTGGTTTTGTCGTTGTTGCAGTGTTAGTCATCATCGCCTTATATAAAATGCCTTCAGTGAAGGTAGAGGAGAGTGATACCCGCCTTTCTTTTAAAGAGGCCGTAGCTCGCTTAATTAAGAAGCCGAAATATCGCGAAGGTGTAATTGCTCAAGTATTCTACGTTGGCGTACAAATTATGTGCTGGACCTTTATCGTGCAATATGCGGAACGTTTAGGCTTCACCAAAGCGGAAGGGCAAAACTTCAACATCATCGCTATGGGGATTTTTATTACCAGCCGTTTCATCAGCACAAGCTTAATGAAATATCTTAAAGCTGAATTCATGCTCATGTTGTTCGCTATCGGCGGTTTCTTCAGCATCCTCGGTGTGATTTTCATTGATGGTGTGTGGGGCTTGTACTGTTTAATTTTAACTTCAGGCTTTATGTCACTCATGTTCCCAACCATTTACGGCATTGCACTCTACGGCTTAAAAGAAGAATCTACCTTAGGTGCCGCCGGTTTAGTGATGGCTATTGTGGGCGGTGCATTAATGCCTCCATTGCAAGGTATGATCATCGACCAAGGTCAAGTAATGGGATTACCGGCTGTCAACTTCTCATTTATCCTACCGTTAATCTGCTTCGTCGTTATCGCAATTTATGGTTTCAGAAGTTGGAAAGTTCTAAAATAACGTAAAACATGACCGCACTCCACTTAAAAGTGCGGTCGTTTTTTTAAGTATTTTTATCATCTTAAGTAAAGGAGTATATTTTATGGCTAATCGAATGATTCTTAATGAAACCAGCTATCACGGTGCTGGCGCCATTCAACATATTGTAGATGAGGTCATAAGTCGTAGCTTTAAAAAAGCTTTAGTAGTCACAGACAAAGATTTGATTAAATTTAATGTAGTGGAAAAAGTCACCGCACTTTTGGATAAGGCGGGGCTTGCTTACGAGATTTTTGACGAAGTGAAAGCCAACCCAAGCGTCGATGTCATCAAAAAAGGTGTGGCAAAATTCAAACAAAGTGATGCAGATTACCTAATTGCCATCGGAGGAGGTTCTCCTACAGACACGTCAAAAGCTATCGGCATTATTATCAATAACCCTGAATTTGAAGATGTTCTATCTCTTGAAGGTGTTGCGCCGACCAAGAACAAATGTGTACCCATTATCGCTGTTCCGACTACAGCAGGCACTGCCGCTGAAGTCACTATCAACTATGTGATTACCGATGAAGCGAATAAACGCAAATTTGTTTGCGTAGATGTACACGACATACCAGTAGTCGCTGTAGTCGATCCTGACATGATGTCCAGCATGCCTAAAGGTTTGACCGCTGCCACCGGCATGGATGCACTAACCCATGCTATTGAAGGTTACACCACCAAAGCAGCTTGGGCACTTACCGATGCTTTGCATTTGGAAGCGATTCGTTTAATTGCCAAACATTTACGTGGTGCGGTAGAAAACACCAAAGAAGGACGTGAAGGTATGGCGCTTGGTCAATATGTTGCCGGTATGGGCTTTTCGAACGTAGGCTTAGGTATCGTACACAGCATGGCGCACCCGCTTTCTGCCTATTATGACACCCCGCATGGTATCGCCAATGCTGTCTTATTGCCTTATGTTATGGAATTCAATGCGCCTGAAACGGGTGAAAAATTCCGTGAAATTGCCCGAGCAATGGGTGTAAAAGGCGTAGATGACATGAGCCAAGATGAATATCGCAAAGCGGCAATTAATGCTGTAAGACAGCTGTCTAAAGATGTCGGAATTCCAGAGAAATTACACTCTATAGGTGTTCAAGAGAAAGATCTCGTTTCTCTTTCTCAAGATGCTCTTAAAGATGTTTGTACTGGAGGCAATCCACGTAATTGTACAGCAGAGGATATTTTAGAAATCTATAGATTGGCATTTAAATAATTCATCTATGAAAATTAACCCTGATCGATTATTCAATCGTTGAGTTAATTCAACAAATAAGGTAGACTATCCTCCCGTCTTGATAGCTAATCATCTTTTATTTTTGACCGCACTTTTCAGCATTCTGCACAAATTTGCATAAAAGATGATTGGCTATAATCATTTTTATCCCAACATATTTAGGTCTCTCACTATGGCTACAAATTATATTTTCGTCACAGGCGGTGTGGTTTCATCGTTAGGTAAAGGTATTGC
>JABZOY010000071.1:4164-9010 GCA_015255025.1 Haemophilus sp. | reverse complement strand
GTCTTTACCCACTAACATTGAGTTGAAGCTTGCCTCAACCCCTTCAATCCCTTTACCATCGATGTTGGTAAAACCGATTAATTGAGCTGCTTCTTCTACACGAGGATAAAAACGACGAGGTTCTGTCTCTAATGAGATACCTTTAATTTTGAGTTCACGGATATAATTTGCCTTGCTCGCTTCCACTTGACGCGCTAAATACAAGAAACCTGATTTTGCATTTTTCTCAATTTTTTTCACCAATTCCGCTGGTGTCATATTTAATTCATTAGCAAGGGCTTTAATGCGTTCTTTATCATCTAATGCATTTTCTTTTAGCATTAAACGTGGTTCAGCCACGATTGCACTCATCGGTACACTCACCGATAACAATTGGCCATTACGATCTAAAATTGAGCCGCGAACAGAGAGGACGTCATCTTTACGTAATGAACGTTTGTCCGCTTCACCAGAAAGGGTTTCAGAATTAACAGATTGCACATAAGCAGCACGAGCCACTAATGCACCTAATCCTAAGAAAATAAAACTTGTCGCAATAAGATAACGACCACGAAGAAAGCATTTCTCAAACACCATCTTCGGTTTATTTGGTTTTACTGACGCAGGTTGAGCCAATTTTCTAATTGTTTTCTTTGGCTTTCCTGGTTTCTTAGAGGAATTAAATCTAACCATTTTATTCAAAATCCCTATTCAAAAATAACCACTTCTTGTTCACTTTGAACACGTTGCATTTTTAATGTACCGATTGCAATGGATTCAACTCTTGTATTATCACTTTCGGTTGCTTCTTGTAATTGCAAATTGCGATATTCGTTTTCAAGGGCTTGGTGTTGTAATACCAACTGCCCGTTTTCAGAAATTAAGCCTCGTGTTTGGTGGGTCATCCAAATCGTGCCCATTGCAGAAGCTAAAATTAATAAAAGTAAGACGACAATTAATTTATTAGAAGAAAAAATATCTTCAACGAGAATATGTTGTAAAGGATAACGTTCACTATTTTCTAACATCTTATTTCACCCTTTCCGCAATACGTAAAACCGCACTTCTTGAACGTGGATTTGCCGAAATTTCTGCCTCACTCGGCTGAATCGCTTTACCAATGATTTTTAATTTTTGATTACGTTGAATTTGATCTTCACGTAGTGGTAAACCTCTTGGAATATCCTCGCCTTTGCTTTGCTTACGCATGAAATGTTTTACCATTCTGTCTTCAAGTGAATGGAAACTGATAATCGATAAACGCCCTTCTGGGGCCAACATATCTAATGCAGAATTTAATACACTTTCTAATTCATCTAATTCTGCATTAATATAAATTCGAATGGCTTGGAAGCTACGCGTCGCCGGATGCTTATGTTTATCTTTAAATGGCACAGCTTGAGCAATTAACTCAGCGAGCTGAGAAGTACGACTCAAACATTCAGTGCCATTTTTAACCGCACTTTTATTAAATTCTACGATGGCAGTGGCAATTCGTTTTGCAAAACGCTCTTCACCAAAGGTTTTTAACACCCAAGTTAAATCATCAACAGATACTTGTTTTAGCCACTCTGCTGCTGATAAACCTTGTGTGGTATCCATGCGCATATCTAACGGGCCATCTTTCATAAAACTGAAACCACGCTCTGCTTCATCAAGCTGTGGAGATGACACCCCTAAATCCAGCAAAATGCCGTCAATTTTACCAACTAAATCGAGTTTTTGACAGATGTCTGGAATGTGAGAAAAGCTATTATGTTCAATATGAAAACGAGGGTCTTGAATTTTTTCAGCTTCAGCAATCGCACGCGGGTCGCGATCAATAGCAATTAAACGACCATTTTCAGAAAGTTGGGAGAGAATTAGACGAGAATGACCACCACGACCAAAGGTACCATCGATATAAATTCCGTTTTCTTTCAACGCCAAACCATTCACCGCTTCGTGAAGCAAAACCGTGATATGTTCAGGTGCAGAAAAGGAATTTTGCGTAGTCATAAGTAAAAAGTAAAAGTTAAATCAAAATCGATAAAGAGAAGATAGAGCGGCGCAAGCACCGCTTATCCTGCTAGTGCTGCTGTTCTATAATGACAGCATTTTTAGTTCTTCAGAAGCTCCGAACTCAGCGCTTGAGCCAATTTCGATATCTTCATCAATTTGTGCATACCATTCGGTATCACTCCAAATTTCAAATTTATTCAACTGCCCTACCAACATTAAGCCTTTTTCTAATTTTGCATGTTGACGTAATGGACCACTTAATAAGATACGACCTTGCGCATCCATTTCACATTCAGTGGCATAACCGAGCATAACACGTTGTAAACGGCGTTGATTTGGGTCAAAGTTGGAGAGTGAAAGTAGTTTTTGTTCGATTTTTTCCCATTCATCTAAAGGATAAAGTAATAAACAAGGCTGACGAATATCAACGGTACAAACCATTTGGCCTTGGTTCTTTTCCATGATTTCAGCACGATAGCGAGTAGGAATCGCTACACGACCCTTCGCATCTAAATTTACCGCTGCTGCACCACGAAACATTTCTCTACCTTTAAACGTTTATTTTTAGAAAAATTTGGCAGAATTTTCCACAAAATTCCACTTTTCACCACTTTGCGTAAGTTTATCGGTTGTAGCCTTAACTTGCAAGCAATTAAAACGTAAAGATTGGTAAATTTTGGCAATAAAATAAACAAAAAAACCGTCTAAGGTTTCCCTCAAACGGTTTTTCAATTTTTAACTCGATTTAATTAGTTATTTACATACGCTTCTTCATCACGATCACCTAATGGTTTAAGCTGTGTGAAGAATAAAACTAAACAAAGTACTGTTAAGCCTAAGCCGATATAAACAGATAATTGATAGTCTAAACCAAAACCGATTTTGTTGTATGCAAGGTAAGTAAAACATACGGTACTGATAAATGCCGCAGGGATTGTACATATCCAGTGGAATTTATTATAGCGATATAAATACGCAGCTGCAGTCCATAACATAACCATCGCAGTAGTTTGGTTCGCCCAAGTGAAGTAACGCCATAAGATAGAGAAATCCACTTTTGATACGATATAACCAACCACGAATAATGGCACAGCAATAATTAAACGTTTAGCTAAGGTTTTTTGTTCTAAATGGAAGAATTCTGCAATAACAAGACGTGCCGCACGGAACGCTGTATCGCCTGATGTAATAGGAAGAACAACTACACCTAACACTGCAAAAATACCACCGATAAACCCTAAGAAGTGAATAGAAGAATCATAAACCACTTTAGAAGGAGAACCTGCTTTAATCGCTTCTAATAAAGTTGGTAATGAATCGTAGAAACTTAAGCCAACCGCACACCATACTAACGCAATCACACCTTCACCGATCATCGCACCGTAGAAAATGAAACGTCCTTCTTTTTCGTTTTCAGTACAACGCGCCATTAACGGGCTTTGTGTTGCGTGGAAACCAGATAATGCACCACAAGATATTGTTAAAAACAAGAGTGGCCATAATGGTAAATCTGCACGGGTTTCAAAGTTTTGGAAGAATTTCTCAAAAGACATACCGTCCACAGAACGATAGAAAGAAATTGGGTCTGCTGAGCTAAGATCTGCACTGACTAAACCATATACCATACCTACAGACATAAAGAGTAATAATGCACCGAAGAATGGGTAGATACGACCGATGATTTTATCAACCGGAAGTAATGTCGCAAGAATATAGTAAATGAAAATGATAGCAGTCCAAACACTGATAACAGTCGCTTTATCCATACCCCAAACGGTAATACCACCTGCTTCAGCTACTTGATGGATTTCTTCCGCATTGCTAATAGAAATGCTACCTGATGCAGCACCGAACACATCCATTGTAATCGTACCCATTAATTGAGCTGGACTTGCAACGAATACCACACCCACTAATAATAAAAGTACAACCGCTAAGATGTTAATAAATGCTTTAACTGGACGACCTAAGTATTTACCTGCGAGGTTAGGCATAGATGCACCGCCATTACGCACACTTAACATTCCACAGAAATAATCGTGTACCGCACCCGCAAAGATACAACCCACCACAATCCAAAGCATTGCAACTGGTCCGTATAACGCACCAAGAATCGGACCAAAGATTGGGCCTGTACCTGCAATATTTAATAATTGAATTAACCAAATCTTAGTTTTAGACATTGGCATATAGTCAACGCCATCATTCATGGTATACGCTGGCGTTTGACGATTTGGATTGATCACAAAAATGCGCTCAATCACTCGACTATAAAAGAAATAACCTGCAAGCAATAACGCCACGCAGAAGAAAAACCACAACATAAAAAATACTCCTCAGGAATAAATGAATACCGAAATTTAGTCATATACTAGACTTCGTCGGCGGTATTCTAAGTGAAAATCATCAAAATCAAAATTTTAATTTTTACATTGTTTCAATTTTGTGATCCATGTCACGTTTATCATTCCGTTTTTTTCACTTACAATAGGGATATAAATTAAAATAACTAATAAAGGATCATCAATGGCTCTCACCCGCTGCCCTGAATGTCGTAAAAAAATCAGCGAATCTGCTCAATTTTGTCCAAATTGTGGGTTTTCTTTTAAAGAAGAAGATCTTGAAATTTACAAACAAAAACTAGAACAACGACGCCAACAAAATGCCGAAATTAATCGAAAAAGCACTAAACTTCACCTTATTTGGTTGGCTATTTTTACTATCGTTATCTTATTGGCAAGTTGGCTGACGGGGAAATAACAAAGTGCGGTTAAAACACGATAAGAATTTTGGCCATACTCCATCTTTATTGCTTAGATATAGGTGAATCTTTTATTTTATCTAACAATACGCTCACTACCTTCGG
>JABZOY010000071.1:0-4154 GCA_015255025.1 Haemophilus sp. | reverse complement strand
TATCTGGTTCGCTATTTTCACTATCGTTATTTTGCTCGCAAGCTGGCTGACAGGAGAATAAAAAATGCGGTCAAAAAACCATAAAAATTATGACCGCACTTTAATTAGAACCCTATCCGTCTTGTCGTTGCAGAAAACGCTGGTTTCACTTCACATTCACCTTGTAATGCGCTCAGCCAATCTTGCACCTTTTGAAAAGGGGAAAATTGATGACGACGAGCCACCGCAGCAAAATCCCCAGGCGTCAGCAGATTAAGCGATTCAATCTGACTTAAATCCTCTTCCGATAATGATGGCAACCCTAAGATTTCAGCCTGTTGTTTAGCAAAATCTAAACGTTGTTTCAGTGTTAAATAATCAAACTTTAATTTCAAATCAAAACGACGTAATGCTGCTGGATCAAGCACTTCAATCAGGTTTGTTGAAACCACCATCAGCCCTTCAAAGCGTTCAATTTGTGTCAACATTTCATTCACTTGTGAACGCTCCCAGCTTCGATTTGCACCTTCTCGAGAAAATAAGAATGTATCCACTTCATCTAACACTAATAGCGCATTATCTTCTTTCGCTTGTTCAAAAGCTTGTGCGATATTCCGTTCTGTTCCGCCCACATAAGGATTAAGCAGATCCGAACCTTGTCTTAACAACAACGGCATATCTAACTCTTCCGCGAGCCACGCAGCCCAAGCTGTTTTTCCTGTTCCTGGCGGGCCATAGCAACAAATTCGCCCTTTTTTCGAGCGTTTTAGACCTTCACTAATACGATGAATATTGTCATTACAAGCCACATAATCTAAGTTATAGTCAGCTTTACCTAAAACAAGCGGTTCGATTTTCGGTTTATTTTGCGACTTTAACGTTTGATTAAACATCATGAGCAAAGTCTCAGCAAAATTTAATGTATTTAGTTCCTTTGCCACCCGAATTGTGCGGCTTAAAATCGCAGGCGTTAATGACCGCACTTTAGCAAAATGCTGGACATAAGCCGGACTTAATTTTCCCTCGGCCAACTGCGTAATGAGTGCCGATTTATTTCTCAACGGCAAATCAGGCATTTCTAAAATAAAATCAAAGCGGCGTAAAAAAGCAGGATCTATGCCCGAAACAGAATTAGATAACCAAATCATCGGCACGTTATTGTTTTCCAATAACTGATTCATCCAAGCTTTATTCTGCTGTGCCACTGATTGCTCAAAGAAACTAGCGCGAAAAACATCCTCTATTTCATCAAAAATCAATAACGAAGATTGTCCTTCTAACACCTTTTGCGCAAAACGACATTTGTTCAAACGATCTTCAGCGCTAATCACATCCCCATCTTCATCCATGTAGGTAATATTATTTACCGAAACGCTCAACGCTTTACCCAACAAAGTTGCCAACTCTGTTTTTCCCGTACCTGGTGCACCATAAATTAAAATATTCACGCCTTTTCTATGAGTAGCAAATGAGGAGTGAAGATAATCCAGCATCATGGTTTTCATCTTACCTAGATAAGCAAAATTGTCTAAACTTAAGCTCGTTTCAATCGCAGGCTGAGTGCACGATTTTAATAACATCTGTTCATTTAATGCTTCTGAGATAAACTCATCAAAATCTAGCATTTTGCCCCAATCCAAATATTCATGGATTCTATCTGGATTATAGTGTCGAGCGAGTAAGCCATAGCCTAATAGTTTTCCTTTATCTTTTAAGGCAGAAATAATGTCCAATTTGGGTAAATCAAATAAATTTGATAATACCTCACCTAGCTCTGCCAAATTAGATTTTGGTAATGCTCCACTCAATTCTTTCAATGCTTCATCTAAACGGAACTGAATAGCTAAGCGAAAAACTGTCTGCTCAGCTGTATTCAATGATAATAATTGAGTCAATTTATCGATATTTTGTTGAATAATTGAATTCTCGTTTACGCAAAGTGCGGTCAATTTGGGCAACGTTTTATTTCGTGCTTGTAATAATTTTTTCACTTTCGCACGGAAATCATCACAACGCTCCATTTCACTCGGTAAACCTAAAGCCGCTGCAATATTGTCATATCGCCAAACATCCTCATGAAAAACCTCTGAAAATCCTCGATGCTCTAATAAAAGTTGCAACATTAATTTTTCGGTATAAGGAGAAACCAACGACGGGTTAAGTTTGAATTTAGACATAATCATCACTCCAATAAAAAATGCTCAAACCTAATAGGCTTGAGCATAGTTTAAGAAGTAGAGCGACAGATTGTGTCGTTAGGAATTATAACTTAAATTAATTCCCATTCTTTATAAAGTCTAGATAATAAATTATCCTGTCTTTGAGCAACAATATCGGGAGTCCATTCTTCAGTATCCAAAACTTGTGTAGTTAAAGCATAAGATGAAACATTATTATTTCCTTTAAAATATTTCTCTTTTTTATCCTTAAATTCCAAATTACTTGCTGAAGAATTACGTCTTCTATTTAGCGGCACTAAATTAGCTAGACGGTGTACCCATAATTTATGGTTACCCACATCCCACCAATAACTCCATTGGCTACCATCTTTAATTGTTTGAGGTAATACATGTTCAATTGTCAAAGAGTCTTTCTGCAGATTATATGTTGCAGCGCCATCACTGATCATTGAATCCATTCGTAAAATTAAATAATTTCGTCTAGGTGCCACTAATTGATAAATATTTCCATCAAGTAATAATTTAAACTCTTGTTTTTCCTCATCTGTTAAATATAATTTATTTGGAACCTTTAATTCTTTAGAGCAATCCAAATCATTCTCCAACTGTTCCAATATATCTCCAAATCGATAAATCCGATCATTAACATTTTTAGCACTTAAATAAAAATAAGAAGTTAAACAATCTAGATATTTAAAAAAATCATAAGCAAGTTGTTCTGTAGGTTTAGCATGCAGAAATCTAATAACCACAGGAATCCACTCAGAAAAATTAACTTTGTTTAACCAAAATAAATATCCATTTATCTCTTCAGTAAAATTTCCTGCTCTATAATTTCTAGATTTTAATGCATTAAACTTATCTGCATAACTTGTAAGCTCAGTATCTATAAAATCACTTACACTATTAATATTAGGAATAATACTCTCTTGAAATTCATCCAATAAGCTCTTTTGTGCTTTTGTTTTTAGATAAATCATTCTAATATGAGAAAATAGCTCATTGAATCTAGCTCGCCCCAAATCTTGTTCTAAATCTTCCCATTTATCTGTATATTCATCTTGCTTACTATTCATTTTTCCTATTAAATAAGATTTCAAAATATCACTAGGTAATAGATCTAATCCTCTATCATTCATAACTGAGAAAATACGAAATGCCGATTTTTCATTTGGAGTCGAAACGATAACAAGACAACATTTTTGAATGATAAATTTACAAAACTCAAAGATACCTTCTTCATCCCCTTCAAATTTATCTTTAACTCTCTGTACTAGAGCCAATGCATTCTTATAAATATTTTTCTGCGCATCCGTTTTACAATCAGAATCAATATTAATACTTTTCAATTCTTCAATTTTTATATTCTGAATATATTTACTAAAGAAGTCATTATCTTGCTTACGTAAAGTTAACCTTGGCTGAGCAGGAATACTTTCAGCTAGATTTTCTGGTTGTTTTATATATAACTCTATACTATTAGCTTTTGATTTATCACTTAAAAAGCTAGCTAAGACTGATAATAAAATTGTTAGACTAGTTAAACGCTGTTGACCATCAACCACATATGATTCTGGAAAATGATCTTTTTTTATCACAACAACACTGCCTAAAAAATATGTCTCCTCGGTATCTCCCTGAAAAAAATCATATAAATCATCAAATAATTGCTCGATATTTTCAGCTTCCCAAGAATATGGCCGTTGATAGTTTGGAATTAAATATTGAAAATCTGAACTAAATACCTTACTTAGTTTGAATGCTTCACCTTTAATTGCATAATCTTGACTAGTCATATTACCTCCTTAGGTTAAATAGGTAGACTAAATTTAAATATAAGAAAAATTATAATATCTGCTGCTAAAATGTCTTAAGCAGTATGTAATATTATAACCGATAAATCATCATAAAACTTCTGTTTCGCAATTAATTTACGACACACTGTCAATCTAGATTTATCATTATCATATTGTTTCCAAATCTTTTCTCTCATTT
>JABZOY010000070.1:2994-9053 GCA_015255025.1 Haemophilus sp. | reverse complement strand
ACGCAGTAGATAAGCAAGTTAATATTAAAAATCCATTAGGTTTACAAGGTGTTCGTTTAAAAGCAAACGTACACTTAATTGCGTGTCACCAAGACTGGCAAAATAACTTGAAAAAAGCAGTTGAGCGTTGTGGATTGCAAGTTGATAAAGTCGTGTTCTCCGGCTTTGCTGCAACACATTCTGTTTTAACTGAAGATGAAAAAGATCTTGGTGTTTGCTTAGTTGATTTCGGTGCAGGCACCATGAATATGATGGTTTACACCAATGGCTCATTGCGTTTCAGCAAGGTTATTCCTTACGCAGGAAATATTGTAACGAACGATATTGCTCATGCATGTACCGTTTCTCGTGCAGAGGCAGAGCGCATTAAAGTGAATTATGCGAGTGCATTATATCCGGCACGTTTACATGGTGATAAGAAAATTGAAGTGGCAAGTATTGGTGGTCGAGCACCACGTGCGTTAACAAAAAGTGATTTATCTTTAATCACTTCAGCAAGATATATTGAACTATTAGGCGTTGTTAAGGACGAATTAGATAAGCTCAAAGCAGATTTAGAAACCAAACATATTAAATTTGAATTAATTGCGGGTGTGGTTATCACCGGTGGTGGTGCACAGATTGAAGACTTAAAAGATTGTGCATCAAGTGTATTTGGTTGCCAGGTACGTATTGGTAGTCCATTAAATATTACGGGGTTAACAGATTATGTGAATCGCCCACAATATTCAACTGTGGTGGGATTATTACAATACCATCATCAAAATAGTGATAATGATCCTGTGGATAGTAACTATGGTGATGAAGCATTAGGCAAAAAATTCTGGAAAGGCCTTAAAAATATTTTCAATAAAGTGAAATCAGAATTTTGATCATTTTGGCTTTTTCATTTACAATAGAAAAAATTTAACTTTTATTAATGTGCTAGCAGAGTATTAGCAGTAACGGAGAACAGCAAATGTTATACCCAGAGTATGGTGATTTTGAAGAGCAAACAGGTGCACTGATTAAGGTTGTCGGTGTCGGTGGAGGCGGCGGTAACGCAGTTAACCACATGGTTGCTAATATGGTGCAACAAGAATTCAATGGTAATTTCTTGGGCGAAAGTGCAATTGATAGCGAAGAACACGGTAAAATCGTGTTCTATGCGGTGAATACCGATGCGCAAGCATTACGCAAAAGCCAAGTTCAACAAACTGTACAAATCGGTGGTGCAACAACGAAAGGTCTTGGAGCTGGGGCTAACCCAAATGTAGGTCGTAAAGCGGCTGAAGATGACCAAGAAGAAATCCGTAAAATGCTTGAAGGTGCAGACATGGTCTTTATCGCAGCCGGTATGGGCGGTGGTACAGGTACTGGTGCCGCACCAATCGTCGCTAAAGTTGCGAAAGAGTTAGGTATTCTAACTGTTGCTGTTGTTACTAAGCCATTTAGCTTTGAAGGCAAAAAACGTATGCAATTTGCTGAATTAGGGATTAAAGATCTTTCACAATACGTGGATTCAATGATCATTATTCCTAACCAACAAATCCAAAAAGTTCTCCCGAAAAATGCAACGTTAATTGATGCTTTTGCTGCTGCAAATGACGTATTACGTAACTCTGTTATGGGCATCTCCGATATGATTACGTCTCCAGGTTTAATCAACGTGGACTTTGCTGACGTAAGAACCGTTATGTCGGAAATGGGCCAAGCAATGATTGGTTTCGGCTCTGCTCAAAGTGAACCTGGTGCGGGTCGTGCAGAAGAAGCAGCGCGTCTTGCGATTAAAAATGATTTATTAGAAAAAGTCGATCTTTCTAACGCTAAGGGTATCCTTGTTAATATTACCTCAGGTATGGATCTCGGCTTTGACGAATTTAACGTGGTGGGTGACACAGTAGGTAGCTTTGCATCAGAAGACGCGACTATCGTTGTCGGTACCAGTTTAGTCCCTGAAATGAGCAATGAAATTCGTGTCACGATCGTTGCAACAGGTTTGGGGGATGTTGTTGCGGCTGAGCCGGTAGTTATTGCTCGTCCTCAAGCAGCAGTACAACAAGCGCCAGTTCAACAACCTGTAGCACAAGAAACGATTCAGCCACAACCGCCAGTTGGTTTACATGGTTTAGATGCATTAAGACATAATCCACAGCCAGAACCAGCACAGGAACAAAATCCGCAATACGGTAACTTAAATAAACCGCTTGATCCAAGCCGTTTAGAACAGTTAAGAAATAATCCTAATTTCTTTAATCCGGCATCATTTGGTCGTGATGAGAAATAAGAGTAGAAGTAATCTTGTTGTGAAGCAATAAGGTAAAAGAGATGATTAAACAAAGAACATTAAAACAAAGCATTAAAGTCACAGGTGTAGGCTTACATAGCGGCAAAAAAGTAACCTTAACGTTGCGCCCAGCTATGCCGAATACTGGCGTGATTTACTGCCGTACTGATCTTAATCCGCCGGTGACTTTCCCTGCGAATGCAGATTCAGTGCGTGATACAATGCTTTGTACTGCACTTGTGAATGAGCAAGGTGTGCGTGTTTCAACTGTAGAACACTTAAACGCGGCATTAGCTGGTTTAGGTATTGATAACATCATTATCGAAGTTGATGCACCTGAAATTCCAATCATGGACGGTAGTGCAAGCCCATTCATTTACTTGCTCTTAGACGCAGGTATTGAAGAACAAAATGCACCGAAAAAATTTATTCGTATTAAGAAAAATGTACGAGTAGAAGACGGTGATAAATGGGCAGAATTTAAACCTTACAATGGTTTCCGTTTAGATTTCACAATCGACTTTAATCATCCAGCGATTAGCAAAAATGTACGTAATTATGTGATGGATTTCTCTGCACAAGCATTCGTACATCAAATTAGTCGTGCAAGAACCTTCGGTTTCATGAAAGATATTGAATATCTTCAATCTCAAGGTCTTGCATTAGGTGGTAGCTTAGATAATGCTATCGTATTAGATGATTACCGTATCTTAAATGAAGATGGATTACGCTTCAGAGATGAATTAGTTCGTCACAAGATGCTTGATGCGATTGGCGATCTGTATATGTGTGGCTATAACATCATCGGTGATTTCAAAGCTTATAAATCGGGTCACGGTTTAAATAATAAGTTACTCCGTGCTGTACTTGCCGATCAGGAAGCGTGGGAATTTGTTACCTTTGAAGATAAGAAACAAGTTCCACAAGGTTATGTTGCACCTGCCCAGGTACTCATCTAACAATGTTTTGTTGAAAAGCTATACTTCTTTTGGGAGTATAGCTTTTTTATTTCCCATCTTGCTCTGTTATTTTTGTTTTATGCGAAGGTCAAGAGCGGTCAAAAATAGAGGTATTTTTATATGAAAAAATTATTTACCGTGCTTCCTCTTGTGCTAGCAACTTCTGCTGCAATGGCATATGAACAGGGCAAAACCTATCAATTTACCATATTGCACACTAATGATACGCACGGACATTTTTGGCCGAATGCAAAAGGTGAATATGGCTTTCCTGCTCACAAAACAATTGTTAATCGCGTAAAAGCTGAAGTCGAGCAAAAAGGAGGCTCACTCATTTTATTAAATGCTGGTGATTTTAACACTGGTGTACCTGAGTCAGATATGCAAACAGCAGAACCTGACATTAAAGCAATGAACGCAATGGGCTATGAGGCAACTGTATTAGGTAACCACGAGTTTGATAATCCACTACAAATTCTTGATATGCAAGAAAAATGGGCAAACTTCCCATTCTTATCTGCAAACGTGATTAATACGAAAACCGGTAAAACCTTAGTTAAGCCTTATACCATTTTAAATAAACAAGATCTTAAAATTGCAGTGGTCGGTTTAACCACAGAAGATACTGCAAAATTAGGTAACCCAGAATACCTTCACAATGTGAAGTTTGAAGATCCAACAAAAGTAGCAAGAGCTACATTAAAAGAGCTAAATGAAAAAGTTAAGCCAGATGTAAAAATTGCTTTAACACATATGGGCTATTACTATGATGCGAAACATGGTTCAAATGCGCCGGGGGATGTGAGCCTTGCACGTAATTTAGATAAAGGCTCATTCGATATGATTATCGGTGGCCATAGCCATGATCCGATTTGCGTGGATGAAAAAGGCGTATGGATTAAAGATTATCAACCAACTCAGCCATGTAAACCCGATTTCCAAAATGGTACTTGGATTATGCAAGCATTTGAATGGGGTAAATATGTTGGTCGTGCAGACTTTGAGTTCAAAAATGGCGAATTAAAATTAGTGAATTATCAATTAATTCCAGTGAACTTGAAGAAAAAAGTGAAAAAAGAAGACGGCAAAACAGAATATGTAAACTATGCCGAAGAGATTCCACAAGATCCAGAAATGGAAAAACTTTTAAAAACTTACCAAGATAAAGGTGATGCGTTATTAAGCCAAAAAGTGGGTAAACTAAAAGGTAAGTTAGAAGGTGATCGTACCATTATTCGTTTTGAACAAACTAACCTTGGTCACTTAATTGCAGAAGCACAACGCCAAAAAGCGAAAGCTGATATTGGTATCATGAACTCAGGTGGTATTCGTGATTCTATCCAAGAAGGTGATGTAACCTATAAAGATATTTTAAAAATCCATCCATTTGGTAATATTGTGAGCTATTTCGAATTAACCGGTAAAGAATTACTGGATTATTTAAATGTAGTGGCATTGAAAGAAGTGGATTCTGGTGCCTACGCACAATACTCAGGTATCAGCATGACAGTAAATCGTGCAGAGAAGAAAGTTGAAAATGTGAAAATTCAAGGTAAACCATTAGATTTAAATAAAACTTACCGTATTTCTTTACCAAGTTATAATGCGGCGGGTGGAGATGGTTATCCAGTTATGACAAAAAATCCAACTTTCGTCAACACAGGTTTTATTGATGCGGATGTTTTAAAAGAATTTTTTGAGAAAAATTCACCTATTAATGCTGAGAAATACATCCCTCATAATGAAGTAACCTTTAAATAAGGAATGAAATGGCATTAGATTTATCAGAAATTCGTCAGCAAATTACGCAAATTGATCGCAGCTTGTTAAAGCTGCTTTCAGAGCGTCACCGCCTGGCATATGATGTAGTAAGAAGTAAAGAAGTGACGCAAAAAGCGTTGCGTGATTTAGAGCGGGAGCAACAACTCTTACAAGAGCTTGTGCAGTTTGCTGAAAGTCAAAATTATCAGCTTGAACCACAGTATATTACGTCAGTCTTCCAAAAAATCATTGAAGATTCTGTATTAACACAACAAGTGTACTTGCAGAAAAACTCAATGAGCAACGAGAAGAAACGTTACATATTGCTTTCTTAGGCAAGCGTGGTTCTTACTCTAATTTGGCTGCGCGTAATTATGCGGCTCGTTATAACCAGCAGTTTGCTGAAATCAGTTGTGATTCCTTTGCTCAAATTTTTGAAAAGGTTGAAAGTGGAGAAGCTGATTATGGTGTACTGCCTTTAGAAAACACCACGTCAGGTGCAATTAATGAAGTTTATGATCTGCTTCAACATACCACCTTATCTTTGGTGGGCGAGTTGGCTTATCCTATCAAGCACTGTGTTTTAGTGAATGAGCAGGATGATTTAAGCAAAATTGATACGCTTTATAGCCATCCACAGGTAATCCAGCAGTGTAGTCAATTTATTCAAAGTCTTGAGCGTGTGCATATTGAATTCTGCGAAAGTAGCTCTCATGCGATGCAACTCGTGGCAAGCTTGAATAAACCGAATATTGCGGCATTAGGCAATGAAGATGGTGGCAAGCTTTATGGCTTACATGTGTTAAAACATAATATTGCGAACCAAGAAAACAACATTACGCGTTTCATTGTCGTAGCCAAACAAGCACGTGAAGTTTCACCGCAAATCCACACGAAAACCTTATTGTTGATGACCACATCGCAACAAGCCGGTTCTTTAGTAGACGCTTTGCTTGTGTTTAAAAAGCACGGTATTAATATGACGAAGCTTGAATCTCGTCCTATTTATGGCAAACCTTGGGAAGAAATGTTCTATTTAGAAATTGAAGGAAATATTCATCATCCTGATACCC
>JABZOY010000070.1:0-2984 GCA_015255025.1 Haemophilus sp. | reverse complement strand
ATTTAGTAATTATCTGAAAGTGCTTGGTTGTTATCCAAGTGAAATTGTGAAGCCTGCGAAGGTATAACGAAAATAAAAAAAGAGCGGTCGATTTGAAACAACGTTAAAATCGACCGCTCTTTTTATCAGGAATTCTTAGGCTTTTTTCAAGAACTCTGATTTCAACATGATTTTGCCACATTCGACGTTGTGATCACCGTTTACTAGACGGATGTTTTTGAATTTAGTGCCTTTCTTCAACACTTCAGATGAGCCTTTTAATTTTAAATCTTTAATTAAAAGCACATCATCACCATCGGCTAATAAATTACCGTTGCTGTCTTTAACAATTAGTTGATCTTCATCGGCTTCAACTGTTTCGTTACCATTCCACTCATTGCCACAATCAGGACAAACAAAATTCACAGAATCGTGATAAACATATTCACCTTTACATTTTGGGCAAGCTGGCATTTGATCCATTTCTTTTTCCTTCTTTATCTGATTTAAGCAAAGTATAATGCGCACGGAGTATAACAAAAAAGTGACTATTCGCCAAAAAATAGGCAATTTCACGAAATTTATGAGGTATTTATGAAAAGAATTATGCTTTTGAGTGCAGTGATGGGCAGTTTAATCTCAATTAATGCATTCGCGCACAATATTCAACCTAACCAACTTTTAGCCAATGTAACGGTTTCGGATAAGGGTGAAATTACTTTAAATGGCAATGATGTGGCGTATAAATCGTGGAGCTCAACGGCATTGCCAGGCAAAGTCCGTGTGATTCAGCATATTGCAGGCAGAAGTGCGGCAAAAGAGAAAAATCAAGCGATGATCGAAGCCATCAAAGCAGCTCATTTTAACCAAGCCAAATATCAAACCACGACCATTATTAATGCTGATGATGCCGTTGTGGGCACGGGTATGTTTGTGAAAAGTAGCGCAGAAAAAGGCAAAAAAGAAAATGCCCATAGCCAAGTGATTTTAGATGATAAAAGTGCGGTTAAAAATGCGTGGGGATTACGTGAAAAAGACAGCGTGATTATTTTGCTTGATAAAACCGGCAAGGTGCAATTTGTGAAAGAAGGTAAATTGACGGATGATGAAGTCAAAGAAGTGATTTCACGTGCAACAGCATTAATGGCGAAGTAATAGAGTAATAAGCGGAAGTTCTCTTCCGCTTTTTTATCCTTTGAAATCCTTCATTAATTTTCTCAATGTGCCACAATTTCGTTGAAATTTACGGCAATGTGTACAGATGGCAAGATGCAAATTGAGCCCAATTTTTTCTTTAGTCATTAATGAGCGTTCTTGCGCATCTGAAATGAGTCGAGTCGCTTGGCGACATTTCATAAAATCACTCCTTAAAGTTTATGAGATAAGCAGTTTTGAAGTTGTAAGCGAGCACGATAGAGTGTCGTGTGCAAGTTACTTATGCTTAGTTGATTTTCTTGGCAAATTTCTTCGGAAGATAATTCCAAAAACTCTCTCATCATAAAAATCTTGGCTTGTTTGGCTGGCAGGCAAGTTAAGCAAGTTTCAAAAATCAGCCAGAATTCTTCAGAATAGACCGCACTTTCGCTCAGTTCGAGATCGAGTGGAGAATGTTCAGCTTTCCAGTGGCCCCCTTCATCAAAGAAATGATTAGTTTGTTCTTCATCTTCAATTTCGGTTTCTAGCACTAATTTGCCTTTCTGGCGAAGAAAATCAATGATTTTATTTTTTAAGATAGCAAAGACCCAGGTTTTAAATGCCGCTTGTCGCTTAAAGTGCTCGAGATTGTTAAATGCACTCAAAAAACTTTCTTGAACCAAATCTTCAGCTAATACAGGATTATTCACCTGTAATGTGGCAAATTTCAGCATTTGCTCTCTAATTTGTGTCAGTTCTTTATCGGAAATTCCGGTTTCCATATTTTTTCCTTGGAAAATGTGTAAGAAAAATGTTCCTTATCCGTCTAATGATAATGAAAGGGGAAGACCTTTCTAGATAACGTTAATTATTCACAAATTAAGGAAGATTCAAAATGAAAAATATTACTGCAAAAACAACCTTTACTGCTATTGCTGCACTTTTCTTCGCAACTAGTCTTTATGCGACCGATATGAAATCTAATGAAATGTCGATGGCAAAAGATCCCATGCCGATGACAAAAGACGCTATGCCAATGCAAAACGACAAAATGGCATCTGATGGAATGATGAAATCTCATGATATGAAATCTCACGACATGAAAATGGATAATATGAAATCAGAAGGCATGCAATCTGATGATATGAAAACAAAAGAAATGAAGAAAAAAGCAAAAACAATGGAAAACCCAAAAATGTAATACTTTCTTCTTAAAAGAAAAACTGCGGTCAAATTGACCGCAGTTTTTGTATCAAAGTGAGATTATTGTTTACGCCACGTTGTGCCGTTGGCGCCATCTTCTAACACAATTCCCATCGCGGTGAGTTCATTACGTGCAGCATCCGCAGCAGCCCAATCTTTAGCTGCACGAGCTTCGTTGCGTTGTTTGATGAGCGCTTCAATTTTTGCGACTTCATCATCGTCAGAGCCAGCTTGTAAGAATTTTTCTGGATCTTGTTGAAGTAAACCTAAGATACCCGCTAACTCACGTAAACGCGCAGCAAGACCATTGGCTTTTTCTGCATCTTCAGTTTTCAATTTATTGATCTCACGCGCCATTTCAAATAGGACAGAAAGGGCATTAGGCGTATTGAAATCATCGTCCATTGCTTCACGGAAGGCTTCCACAAAATTTTCACCGCCAAAAGCGACCGCACTTTGATCAGTGCCACGTAAAGCGGTGTACAAACGTTCTAATGCACCTTGTGCTAAATTGAGGTTTTCTTCGCTGTAATTAAGCTGGCTGCGATAGTGTGCCGTTAGTAAGAAATAACGCACCGCTTCTGCATTGTAGTAGCCAAACAAGCACGTGAAGTTTCACCGCAAATCCACACGAAAACCTTATTGTTGATGACCACATCGCAACAAGC
>JABZOY010000006.1:18739-35297 GCA_015255025.1 Haemophilus sp. | reverse complement strand
CCATCAATACCACCACTCCCAATAATCGGGATTTGTCCTTTCAGTTCTTGATGTAATCTTCGAATAATTCCTGTGCTTTTATACTGTAACGGTTTTCCACTTAAGCCGCCTTGTTGCTCAGCATTTTTCAAACCTGCGACGTTGTCACGTGAAATCGTCGTATTAGTCGCAATTACGCCGTCCATTTGATGACGAAGTAAGGTATCTGCAATTTGAACCAGCTCGCTCTCGGATAAATCAGGTGCGATTTTTACTGCAATCGGCACATATTTGTTATATTGCTCAGCTAATACTTTTTGACGCTGTTTTATACTTTGCAATAAATCATCAAAGTAATCACCATACTGTAATTGGCGTAAATCTGGAGTATTCGGTGATGAAATATTTACCGTAATATAATCCGCATAGTTATAAGCTTTGTTTAAGCAAAATAAGTAATCATCTTTACCCTTTTCAATCGGTGTGACTTTATTTTTGCCAATATTAATCCCAATTACGCCATCAAATTTTGCCTTTTTAACATTCTCAATCGCATAATCAATACCATAATTATTGAATCCGTTACGGTTAATAATCCCTTCTGCTTCCACTAAACGGAATTGACGAGGTTTCGCATTTCCCTCTTGCGCTAAAGGCGTAACCGTTCCCACTTCAATAAAACCAAATCCCATCGCACCAAATCCATCAATCGCTTCGGCATTTTTATCAGCTCCCGCTGCTAACCCAATAGGATTTTTAAAGGTAATGCCCATCACTTGCTTAGGCGTACCTTGTGGACAAGCCAAAAGCTGCTTTAATAAAAATTGGCAAGGTGATTTACCCGCTAAATGCAGTGATTTAATCACTAAATCATGGGCGGTTTCAGGATCAAGGGAAAAAATGGCTTTACGGATCAAAGAATACATACTCGTTTATCTCTCAGGATAGTTCACTGTAAATGGAAAGTGCGGTTGATTTTACCGCACTTTTGTTGAAAAGTTGTGTTGCATTTTAAAATGAAAGCAAAGTATATGCAACGAAAGGTACTTAGATAACTCTACTTGCGAATGTAAAGCTCCTTAGTATAAACATAATCCTGTGGATTATGCATTGGGAATCCTCCTACTGCTGGATTAATTACTTTGATCAACGGTGAATAGAATATTGGGATTAGAGGCGCCTCTTCCGCAATAATCAGCTCTGCTTGACGATATAATTCAGCACGCGTCTTATTATTTAAAGTACTTTGTGCTTCTTTCATGATTTGATCAAATTTCTCATTCTTCCACCGCCCCACATTTTCGGGAGATGTTGAAACTAATGAATTAAGAAATGCTGATGGCTCATTATATTCCGCATCAATTGACATACGAGACAATTGGAAATTTCCCATATTGCGTTCGCCTAAATAGGTTTTCCATTCCATCGTACGTAATTTCACATCTGCACCTAATTGTTTTTTCCATTCTGAAGCTAACGCTAACGCAACTTTTTCATGTGTCGCATACTTATTATAAAAAATCTCAAACTGGAGCGGATGTTTTTCGTTATATCCAGCATCATTTAATAATTTTTTAGCTTGTTTAACTCTATCTGTTAACGGTTGATTTAATTCAGCAATGTTCGGTGCAGTAAAACCATCGACTTCAGGTGGGGTTAATGTCGCAGCAGGTTTACGCAAGCCAATAATATGTTCTGCTATTAATGGTCGGTCTAACGTAAGATATAGCGCTTTGCGTACCTTTTCGTTATCAAATGGTGGTTTCGCCACATTGAACGTGTAGAATTCAGTCGTTAGTCTCGGGACCACAAGTAACGCGCTTGGCGTATTTTTCTGAATATGTGGTATTTGCTCCACTGGTATCCAAGTTAAATCCAATTCTTTAGCTTGGTAACGTTTATAGGCTGAAGCCAAACTTTCTTGAAATAGATATTCTGAAGTATTAATGAGCGTATTTTTATCATTCCAATAAAATGGATTACGTTCCGCTGTAATTTTCTCGTTAATTGTCCATTGTTTTAATTTATAAGCACCATTACTCACGATATTTTGAGGGGTAGTCCATTTATCGCCAAATTGCGCTAATTTATGATGGGGAACAGGAAATGTTGTAGGATATGCTAGTAGCTGTAAGAAGTAAGGTGTGGCTTGGGTTAGTTTAATTTCAAGTTGTTTATCATTAATCGCCTTAATACCCAACGCACTTATAGGCTGTTTACCTTGCATCACATCTTCTGCATTTAAAATATGTGCTTTAGACAAATAACTGGCATTTGGACTACCAAACTTAGGATCAACTGCTCGTTGCCAACCTAGCACGAAATCTTGAGCCGTTACCGGTGTACCATCTGACCATTTTGCATCACGTAATGAAAAAGTATAAATCTTACCATCGTCAGAGACTGTCCATTTCTCTGCCTGCGCTGGCTGTACTTGTCCATTTTCATCTAACCAAATTAATCCTTCAAATAAATCAATCGCAATTTGTGCAGCTGTATTTTCTTGCACCAATTGAGGATCAAGTGACCCGGGATCACTATGTGTATTTTGACGGAAAATCTGTGTTTCAGAAAGTGTTGTACCAGCAGGCACAGTGGCTGAAAATGCTGTTGTTGAAAAAATGCCAAGCATCATACTGACCAGCACTGATGTTTTGTATGTTTTCATATAAAATCCTTATTAACTAATATATGGCGAAATGCCATTAATCATTCTATCAAAGGCAATAAAAGAAAAGATTGATATAGTTAACAAATTTGAAAAAAATACGGAATGTCTTAGACATCCCGTATTGAATTTATAAAGTATCTGTTCAGAGATTATTGCAAGGCTTTTTCAATCTTCTCAAATAAATCTTTTGAGAGATCTTCAACAGCACTTAATCGTTCTAAGGCACGTTTCATTAACGTTTGACGTTGTGCATCAAAACGTGAGAAACGAATTAATGGCTCAATTAAACGCGCAGCCACTTGTGGATTTGTTTCATTTAAACGAATTAAAACATCTGTTAAGAAACGATAGCCTGAACCACTAATATGATGGAACGCTTTTAAGTTGTGATTTGCAAAGCTACCCACTAATGAACGTAAACGGTTTGGATTGTTGAAGTTAAAGCTTGGGTGATCCATTAATGCTTGTACAATTTCCAATACGTTTTCATCCGGGCGGGTTGCTTGTAAAGCAAACCATTTATCCATAACTAAGCCATCATGTTGCCATTTTTGTTCAAAATCTGCTAACAAGGTATCACGACAAGGTAATGCCGCTTTGGTTGCCATATTTAATGCAGCCAACGTATCTGTCATATTATTGGCATTATTATAATGTTTTTGGACTACATTATTACCAAGATTGGTGTAAGCCAAATAACTTAAACAAAGATTACGCATTGCTCGTAAGGCAATATCTTTTTGAGTCACTTGATAATCTTCAAGACGAATATGGGTGTAAATACGCAATAAATCTTCTTTCAAGTATTCTGCAATTTGCACCAACATAAATTCTCTTGCGGCTGCAATGCCATCTGGATCAATCGTTTTAAAGCTTTCTGCAAACTCAATGTCTTTTGGCAAGGTCAGAATTAATGTGGCTAATTCAATATCTTGTTCATAATTTTCCAATACATGCGAAAGTGCGGTCAAAACATCAGGTGAAATTTCAAAGGCTTCACCTTGTTGGAAATGCGCCACATTACGACGTAATTCTTGAGTAAACAGCATTTGTGCTGCATCCCAACGAGCAAATTGGTTATCTGCAAATTTAAGTAAACCTAATAATTGCTCTGTGGTGTAATCATAATCTAACTTAACCGGTGCAGAGAAATCACATAATAACGCAGGAATTGGGCGACCATAAATACCATGGAACTCAAATATTTGGTCTTTTTCTGTTACATTTAATACATCACTTAACAATTCACCGTTATGCTGTAACATTTGTTTAGTGCCTTTGGCATCATAAAGCGCAATTTTCAATGGAATATGTAAGTTTACTTTTTCCATTTGGTCCGCTGTTGGTGGCGTAGATTGCGAAACGGTTAAACGATAAGTATGAGTTTGTTCATCATAGGCATCACTAATCAATAATTCTGGCGTACCTGATTGGCTATACCAACGGCGGAATTGTGCTAAATCAACGTCATTCGCACGTTCCATTGCAGAAACAAAGTCTTCACAGGTTGCCGCTTTACCATCGTTTTCAGCAATATAGAGTTGCATCCCTTTTTGGAAACCTTGTTCTCCTAATAAGGTGTGCAACATACGAATCACTTCTGCCCCTTTTTCATATACAGTCACGGTATAGAAGTTATTCATTTCAATGACTTTTTCAGGGCGAATCGGGTGTGACATTGGGCTTGCATCTTCGGCAAATTGCACCGTACGCAAGAATTTCACATTATTAATACGATTAACCGCACGAGAACCCGTATCAGATGAAAATTCTTGATCACGGAAAACCGTTAAACCTTCTTTCAAACTTAATTGGAACCAATCACGGCAAGTTACACGGTTTCCTGTCCAGTTATGGAAATATTCGTGTGCAATCACGCTTTCAATGGCGAGATAATCATCATCGGTTGCTGTTTGTGGGTTTGCCAACACAAATTTAGAGTTAAAAATATTCAACCCTTTATTTTCCATGGCGCCCATATTGAAGAAGTCCACAGCAACAATCATGTAAATATCTAAGTCGTATTCTAAATTGAAACGGTCTTCATCCCATTTCATCGCTTTTTTCAGACTTTCCATTGCCCAAGAAGCACGATCAAGATTACCACGGTCAACATAAAGCTCTAAAGCCACTTCTCGACCACTTTTTGTCGTAAAGGTATCTTGTAATAAATCAAAATCACCTGCTACTAAAGCGAATAAATAGCTTGGTTTCGGGAATGGGTCATTCCATTCAACCCAATGACGACCATCCTCTAATTCACCACTTGCAATGCGGTTACCATTAGAAAGCAAGTAAGGATATTTAGTTTTATCTGCGGTAATTTTGGTTGTATAGCGCGCTAATACATCAGGGCGATCAAGCATATAAGTAATTTGACGGAAACCTTCTGCTTCACATTGTGTACAAATGCCCTCGCCAGATTGATAAAGCCCTTGTAAAGAAGTGTTTTGTGCAGGCTCTAAATTCGTCACAATTTCAAGTTCAAAATTGACCGCACTTTGATTGGTTAAATCTAACGTTAAACTTTCGTGGTCTTGATGATAATGTTTAAAATCTTCGCCATTAAATTTGATAGAAGCAAATTGGAAACCATGACCATCTAATCGTAGGTGTGTTGCTTCGTCGTTTAAACGTTGGAAGGTTGTTTTTGCAGTGACAACGGTATGGTTAGGATCTAATTGAAAATCAAGGAAAATATCCGTAACTGTAAAATCAGGTTGTTTGTAATCTTTTCTATATTTCGCTTTAGCTAACATAATCTGCTCTATTTCTAAGAAAAAAACTCCTATTAGGATAAAATTTTATGACAAAACTTGCAATGTAATTTTCAGTCTTTACCGCATAGCAAACGTTTGCTTAAAAGTAGGCAAATATGCTATTCTACGCATCGTTTTTTATCAGATAAATTTTTAAAAATATGTCAAATACCGCACAAATTGCTATTGTTATGGGCTCAAAAAGCGATTGGGCAACCATGCAAGAAGCTACTCAAATTTTAGATGAACTCAATGTGGCATATCATGTTGAAGTCGTTTCCGCACATCGAACCCCCGACAAGCTGTTTGAATTTGCCGAAAATGCACAAAAGAATGGTTACAAAGTGATTATTGCGGGTGCTGGTGGTGCAGCTCATTTACCCGGTATGATTGCGGCTAAAACACTTGTGCCCGTATTGGGTGTCCCTGTTAAAAGCTCTATGTTAAGCGGTGTTGATAGTCTCTATTCTATCGTGCAAATGCCTAAGGGTATTCCTGTTGGTACTTTAGCAATTGGTCCTGCTGGCGCAGCGAATGCGGGATTACTCGCCGCACAAATTCTTGCTGGTTGGGATAATGCATTATTCGCTCGCCTACAAGTATTCCGCGAAAATCAAACTAATGTGGTATTGGATAATCCTGATCCACGTAAATAAAACACTTTTCATTTTGACCGCACTTTTTAAAGTGCGGTTGTTTTTTTAGCTAGATTTGATGAGAAATTTTATGCAAAACTCTACCCTATATCCTACCGTTTATGTGCTTGGTAATGGTCAACTCGGCAGAATGTTACGTTATGCAGGAGCTCCATTAGATATTCATGTCCAGCCGCTTGAATTTAATGCGCCCGTATTTGATTTACCCAAAGATGCCATCATCACCGCGGAAATTGAACGTTGGGAAAAAACACCGTTAACCGAATTATTAGGTCACCATAAAAATTTCGTTAATCAGAATGTTTTTGGCTTATTGGCTGATCGTTTTACCCAAAAATCTTTACTGGATGAACTCAACCTCTCGACCTCACCATGGTGTTTATTAAAAGATAAAACGCAATGGCCTGAAGTATTTAAAAACGTGGGCGAAAAAGTCGTGGTAAAACGTCGCACAGGTGGTTATGACGGTCGCGGTCAATGGATTATTACTGAAAGTAATCAACGTGACATTGCTGACGATTTATTCGGTGAAGTTATCGCAGAAAAATTCATTCCTTTTGATTACGAAGTGTCTATCGTGGGTGCAAGATTTAAAAACGGTGAAAAACGTTTCTATCCAGTGACACATAACCTACAGCAAAATGGCATTTTACGTTACAGTGTGACAGATATTTCATTCCCACAACAAAAAAGCCAACAAATTCAGGCTGAATCGATGCTCGGAAAAATCATGGACAAGCTTGAATATGTGGGTGTAATGGCGATGGAATGCTTTGTGGTGGGAGAGAAATTATTGATTAATGAGCTTGCTCCTCGTGTGCATAACAGTGGCCATTGGACACAACTAGGTTGCGCTATTAGTCAATTTGAATTGCATCTACGAGCCTTATTAGATTTACCTACACCGTCATTACAACCTATTGCGCCAAGTGTTATGGTCAATTTAATTGGTACAGGACATAATCCACAATGGTTGAACACACCTTTCTCCCAGTTACATTGGTATGGTAAGGAAGTTCGTCCTGGTAGAAAATTAGGTCATATCAATATTACGCATCCAGACAAAACGATCATTATTCAACAGCTTGAAAAACTTCGTCACGAACTCCCTGAAGACTATCAATCTGGTTTAAATTGGGCGATTGAGAAATTAAAATAATCGAAAAAATAACCGCACTTTTTGATGAATATCTAAAAACATCAAAGTGCGGTTGATTTTTATTAGGTTCTTCTTGATAAAATCCATTGACTGAAGTATAAAATTACTCATCTCACAACACATACATAAGGAAAAGCTATGTTTGAACATATCAAAGCGGCTCCGGCCGATCCTATCTTAGGCTTAGGCGAAGCATTCAAATCTGAAACGCGTGAAAATAAAATCAATTTAGGTATTGGCGTTTATAAAGATGCACAAGGTACAACGCCAATTATGCGTGCGGTAAAAGAAGCCGAAAAACGCTTATTTGATAACGAAAAAACGAAAAACTATCTCACTATCGATGGTATTGCCGATTATAACGAACGCACAAAAGAACTCCTTTTCGGTAAAGATTCAGAAGTCATTAAAGCGAATCGTGCAAGAACAGTACAAAGCTTAGGCGGTACAGGTGCATTACGTATTGCTGCGGAGTTCATCAAACGCCAAACCAAAGCACAAAATGTATGGATTAGTACGCCAACATGGCCAAACCACAATGCCATTTTCAATGCGGTAGGCATGACAATTCGTGAATATCGTTATTATGATGCTGAACGCAAAGCCCTTGACTGGGAACATTTACTTGAAGATTTAAGCCAAGCAAGTGAAGGTGATGTCGTTCTTTTACACGGTTGCTGCCACAATCCAACCGGTATTGACCCAACCCCTGAACAATGGCAAGAATTAGCTGCGCTTTCAGCAAAAAATGGCTGGTTACCACTCTTTGACTTTGCTTATCAAGGTTTAGCCAATGGCTTAGACCAAGATGCTTACGGTTTACGTGCTTTTGCGGCAAATCATAAAGAATTATTAGTGGCGAGTTCATTCTCTAAAAACTTTGGTTTATACAATGAGCGTGTAGGTGCCTTTACCCTTGTGGCTGAAAATGCAGAAATTGCTTCAACTGCATTAACACAAGTGAAATCAATTATTCGTACCCTCTACTCTAACCCAGCATCTCACGGTGGGGCGACCGTAGCAACAGTGTTAAATGATCCACAACTTCGTCAAGAATGGGAAAATGAATTAACTGAAATGCGTGATCGCATCAAAAAAATGCGTCATTTATTCGTTCAGTTATTAAAAGAATATGGTGCAGAACAAGATTTCAGCTTTATCATGGAACAAAATGGTATGTTCTCTTTCAGCGGCTTATCGCCTGAACAAGTTGATCGCTTAAAAGAAGAATTTGCGATTTACGCTGTTCGTTCTGGTCGTATCAATGTGGCCGGTATCACTGAAGATAATATTCGTTATTTATGTGAAAGCATTGTTAAAGTGCTTTAATCAATAAAAATAAAAAGTGCGGTTAAATTTGACCGCACTTTGTCATTACCACTTCTCTAACGCTTCTTTATCGCTTTCTCTTGCTTCAATCCAACGTTCGCCTTGATGGGTTTGTTCTTTTTTCCAGAACGGGGCTTTGGATTTTAAGAAGTCCATAATAAATTCATTAGCGTGGTAAGCATCACCTCGGTGAGCAGAACTGATGCCGACTAAAACAATTTCATCGCCAGTATGTAAAAGTCCCACGCGGTGAATCACTGACACTCGCTGGATATCCCAACGCGCTTTCGACTGTTCAACAATTTCGCGTAAAGCTTTTTCTGTCATGGCAGGATAATGTTCTAAGTATAAGCTGGATACCTCATCGCCTAAATTAAGATCGCGTACTTTACCCACAAAAATAACTGTTGCGCCAACCGAATGTTGCTCAGAAAGCCATTGGTAAACAGCATTTTGATCGAAGGGCTGTTCTTGTACTGAAATTTGAATATCCGTCATTTAGCCCCCAGTCACCGGTGGGAAAAACGCAATTTCATCGCCATTTTTGACCGCACTTTCTAATGACATCAAGGTTTGATTAATAGCCACTAAAAGCTTCCCTTTTTCTAACGCTAACGCCCATCTATCACCTTTTTGAGCAAGATGTTCACGCACCGCTTCCGCTGTAGCAAAATCGCCTTCAAGCTGAATAGAATCTTCACCAATTAATTCACGAGTTTGAGCAAAAAATAAAACATTTAACATCTTATTTTTCCTCCGCAATAAAATGACCAGATTTTCCACCGCTCTTTTCTAATAAACGAACTTGTTCAATCACAATATCTTTTTGTACGGCTTTACACATATCGTAAATGGTTAAGGCTGCTACACTTGCAGCCGTTAATGCTTCCATTTCTACGCCGGTTTTTCCGGTTAATTTGCAAAGAGATTGAATACGAACTTGGTTTGTTTCAAGTAACGGTTCTAAATTCACTTCTACTTTAGAAAGTAACAATGGATGGCAAAGCGGGATAAGTTCCCAAGTGCGTTTTGCGGCTTGAATACCTGCAATACGAGCAGTAGCAAATACATCGCCTTTGTGATGTTTGCCTTCCACGATCATGGAAAGGGTTTCTTTTGACATGGTTACAATGGCTTCAGCACGAGCTTCACGAACAGTCTCTGCTTTTGCAGAAACATCCACCATATTGGCTTCGCCTTGAGAATTGATATGCGTAAATGTAGTCATAATAAAATAAAGTGCGGTTAAAATATTGAATGTTTTACATGTGTGACGAAAGCAAAATAAGTGAACAGTAAAGGTCACCTATTTTCTTTTAGCCACCGATAGAAGCTAAATGATTTCTTACGCCACTATCACCGATATGCAAATAATGATGTTCACGTTTGCCTTGCAATGCAGAAAAAATACGTGCTTGCAAAATATCTTGCTGTTCATGGGATTGCAATAAATCACGTAATTCAATGCCTTCTTCGCCAAATAAACAGAGATGAAGTTTGCCCTTCGCTGATACTCTGAGACGATTACAGCTTGCGCAGAAATTCTTCTCATAAGGCATGATTAAGCCAATTTCGCCTGCATAATCAGGATGCGTGAATACTTTAGCTGGACCATCAGTATGGGATTTATGTTGTAATTGCCAACCGTTTTGTAGCAATTTATCCGCTAATACTTGTCCTGAAAGATGGAATTTATCAAAGAAACTATCCATTTCGCCCGTTTGCATGAGTTCGATAAAGCGCATTTGAATTGGGCGATCTTTCACCCAAACAAGGAATTGCTCAAACTCTTTGTCATTCAAATTTTTCATCAAAACTGAATTGACTTTGACTTTGTTGTAGCCCACTTCAAATGCACGATCGATACCACGCATCACGTCATCAAATTTATTGATACCCGTAATTTGGTGGAACATTTTTGGATCTAAGCTATCAACACTGACGTTAATAGACGTAATCCCTGATTTCTTCCAATCAGCCACATCTTTTGCCATGCGATAGCCATTTGTCGTGACGGCTAATTGACGAATGCCATCAATATTAGCGATGCTTTCAGCAATAGAAATAAAATCTTTGCGTAAAGTCGGTTCGCCACCCGTTAAACGGATTTTCTCTGTGCCCATTTCAGCAAACGCTTGAGCAAGATGGGTGATTTCTTTTAAGGTTAAGAAACTTGGTTTGTTAGCTTCGGGTTGATAACCATCAGGTAAACAATAGGTACAACGAAAATTACACTGATCGGTAATCGACAGTCGTAGATAGTAATATTGTCGTTGGAAAGGATCGACTAAGCGAGACTCTCCTACGTTCTTGATAGGAATGGATTGCATTTTACACCTTTCTAAATATGGAGAGGATAAACCGTTTCCAGCGTATCCCTGAATAACGTACCGCGTTATTGGCTTGCCACCGTATTTCTTGTGAAACTTAGGCTAAACAAGCTCGGAGTTATGCGTTAAAAATAAATTGTGTTGGTATTGTAATAAAAGCAAGCGGTTAATAGCAATAATTTGGTAGAATAACCCGACTATATTGATAAAAATAACAGTATTACCTTATATAAAAAAATATATAACATTATTTTTTATAATAATTTATAGGTAAAAAAGGAAGAAAAATGTCTGATTTATCTCGTCACAGCCGTCATGAACATTTAGACGAAATCAAACATATTGTTGCCATTGGTGGTGGTCATGGATTAGGGCGTGTATTATCAGCGCTGAGTTTTATGAAAGAGCATTTAACCGGTATTGTGACCACCACAGATAACGGCGGTTCAACTGGACGAATTCGCCAAGAACAAGGTGGTATTGCGTGGGGCGATCTACGTAATTGCTTAAACCAAATCGTCATTGAGCCAAGTACAGCCTCCGCATTATTTGAATACCGCTTTACTGGCGAAGGTGAACTTTCTGGGCATAATTTAGGCAATTTAATGCTCAAAGCCTTAGAAGATATGCATATTCGCCCTATTGAAGCCATTAACTTAATTCGTGAATTACTCAAAGTAAAATCTCACATTATTCCCATGTCAGAAGAACCTGTTCATCTTGCCGCGAGTTTAGGTTCAGGCTCCAGCATTGTAGGTGAAGTAAGCATTGATAATTTAACAGAATTACCCCAATCACTTTTCTTAGTGCCTATGGTTAAAGCCGCACAAGAAGCCATCCAAGCATTGGAGCAAGCGGAAGTCATTTTACTCGGTCCAGGAAGTTTCATGACGAGTATTATGCCACCATTATTATTACCTGAATTAGCGACTGCCCTGCGTAATAGCAAAGGGAAAGTAATTTTTATTGATAATTTAGGAGTAGAAATTGGCGCTGCCTCTCATCTATCTTTGGCTGATCGTATTCAGAAAATTCATGAAATTGTTGGCGAGCCCATTATTGATGGTGTCATTACACCTTATCGCGAAAAAAGTGCAGTCGATTTGTCCACCATTTCTTCCGTTAAAATCTTAGCTAAACGCTTGAATGCCGATGATATCAGCTATCGTCATGACCGAACATTACTTGCCAAAGCTATCGATGAATTAGTGGGTGAATTAGATTACGAATAAAAAAACCGCACGTTAAAGTGCGGTCATTTTTGGCTTATTTTTTCCCGAAAACTCTCACATTCGTGAAACCATTTTCTTTTAAATAAAGCGCTTGCAATTTACTCATCACACCACGCTCACAATAAAGCACATAGTTTTTACTTTGATCTAATGAACCGAATTGTGAAGATAATTTGTAAAACGGCAATTGCATCACTTGATGCTCGTCTGATTCAAATGGATTTTCATCTGTCTCTTCTGGGCTACGAATATCTAAAATAATATCGTTTTCACCAAGCACCGAAATGGTATCTACTTCCACCACTTCTTTCTCAGTTTCTTCTGCAATTTGACGAATATCTAAATATTGTGCATTTTCAACCGCACTTTCTAACACACCAAAATCAAAGTGATTTTCTTCTTCAAGAATTTTTTCACGTACCGCTTTAATCGTTGGATTTTTAGAAATCACCCCACAGAATTCAGGCATTGATTTGGCAATATCATCCGTGCCGATCTCTTTCGCCATTGCAATAATCTGTTCTTTATCATGAGTAATGAGTGGACGTAATACTAAGGCATCGGATGCTTCATCAATTAAACGCAAATTGGTTAAAGTTTGGCTAGATACTTGCCCGAGCGCCTCACCGGTAACGATAGCTTGAATATCAAAACGTTGTGCAACTTTACTTGCAGCGCGCACCATCATTCGTTTTAACACGACGCCCATTTGACCGTTATCAACTTTCTCTAAAATCTCGCCCACTACGCCTTCAAAAGGAATGGCAATAAAGCGGACTTTATGGGATGAGCTATAACGACTCCAAATATGGTAAGCCATTTGTTTCACACCAATTTCGTGAGCAGCCCCACCTAAATTGAAGAAACAATAATGCACACGAGAACCACGACGAATAAGCATATAACTGGATACGCCTGAGTCAAAGCCACCAGAAATCAATGAAAGCACGTCTTCTTGCGTCCCAATTGGATAACCACCAAGACCAACATGACGAGCTCTCACTAGCATCATTTTGTCATCTTCAATATCAATACGAACGGTCACATCAGGATTTTTTAAACGTACTTTTGCACTTTCAATATGCTGATTTAAACCGCCACCGATATAACGTTCTGCTTCAATGGAACTAAAATCATGTTTCCCTTTGCGTTTTACACGTACACAAAAGGTTTTGTTTTCAAGTTGAGCTGCAACATCCGCTAAGGTCAACTCAAAGATATGATGTAAATCGGTAAACGGTTTTTCTTCCACTTCTAAAAAATGATGAATACCCGGAATGCGTTGTAAAAGCGCAATCAACTCTTCACGATTAGCTTCATTTTTTGACCGCACTTCAATGTAATCCCAATGACGAACCACTGCCGTTTCTTCATCATATTTTTGTAAAATATTACGGATATTAGAGGTCAAAATTTTCGCGAAACGCTTACGCACGGTTTCGCTTTTAATCATAATTTCAGGAAAAAGTTTAACGATAAATTTCATAATAATCTGTGAATAATAAAAAATGGTCGTATTGTACGCTAAATTCCAGATCCCACAAAGTTCAAATTCTCACGAAAAACTGACCGCACTTTGAAATAAGTTTTTAACATCCCTATAAAAATCAAGTACAATACGGAGCAATTTATTCATCTGAAAAGGATAATTTAATGGCGCGTAAACCAGCAAATGCTGAACCTGATTTTGAAACAACACTTGCACAATTAGAAACCATTGTGACAAAACTTGAAAGCGGTGAATTACCATTAGAAGATGCGCTGAAAGAATTTGAAAACGGCATTAAATTGGCTCAACTTGGTCAAGAACGCTTACAAAAAGCAGAACAACGTATTCAAATTTTGTTACAAAAAAGCGAAACCGCCCCATTAAGTGATTATCAAGGGGACGAGTAATCCATGGGTTATCAATTCGGCACTGAACTCAAACAAGTTCAAGATCGTATTAATCAGTTTTTAACCAATCAATTTGAAGAAATTGACTCTTATAATGCCCCTTTGCGTGATGCCATGAAATATGGTTTATTACTAGGCGGCAAACGCGTTCGCCCTTTCCTTGTCTATGCAACGGGTAAAATGCTGGGTGCAGAAACAACAGCTTTAGATTACGCGGCAGCAGCCATTGAAGCTATTCACGCTTATTCTTTAATCCATGATGATTTGCCTGCCATGGACAACGATGAACTTCGTCGTGGTCAACCAACTTGTCATATTGCTTTTGATGAAGCGACTGCTATTTTAGCTGGCGATGCGTTACAAACTTTTGCCTTTGAAATTCTTACGCAAGCCCCTTCTCTTTCTGCTGAACAAAAATTGCAATTAGTGAAAGTATTGGCTCAAGCATCTGGCGTACAAGGCATGTGTTTAGGGCAAAGTTTAGATTTAATTTCAGAGCACAAACAAGTTAATTTAGCCGAATTAGAGCTTATTCATCGCAATAAAACGGGTGCGTTACTAACAGCTGCATTAAAACTGGGTTTTATCTGTTCACCTCACTTTGAAAACAAAGAATTAGAGCAACAACTAGAACGTTATTCACAAGCTATTGGTTTAGCTTTCCAAGTACAAGATGACATTTTAGATATTGAAGGCGACAGTGCGGAAATCGGTAAACCGGTGGGATCTGATTTAGATTTAGATAAAAGCACTTATCCAAAGCTATTAGGGTTAGAGGGCGCAAAACAAAAAGCGCAAGAACTCTATCAAACCGCCTTACATGAATTAGACAATTTACCTTTTGATACTACCGCATTACGTGCATTAGCTGAATTTATTGTCAATCGTAAAAGTTAATGGTGACAGCACTGACTTTGATTTTTCAAAGTGCGGTCACTTTTTTCACATTTTAGGACTAACGAATATATGAACAACTATCCTCTTTTATCCTTAATTAATTCGCCGGAAGATTTGCGTCTTTTGAACAAAGATCAGCTTCCGCAACTTTGTCAGGAATTACGGAGTTATCTGTTGGAATCCGTTAGTCAAACCAGCGGTCATTTAGCATCTGGTCTTGGTACCGTTGAATTGACTGTTGCATTACACTACATTTTTAAAACCCCTTTTGATCAATTAATTTGGGATGTGGGCCATCAAGCTTATCCACACAAAATCTTAACAGGTCGTCGTGATCAAATGTCCACTATTCGCCAAAAAGGCGGCATTCACCCCTTCCCTTGGCGTGAAGAAAGTGAATTTGATGTATTAAGTGTTGGTCACTCTTCTACTTCTATCAGTGCAGGACTAGGGATTGCTGTTGCGGCAGAACGTGAAAATGCAGGTCGCAAAACCGTTTGTGTAATTGGTGATGGTGCAATCACTGCGGGTATGGCATTTGAAGCCTTAAATCATGCGGGTTCTTTGCATACTGATATGTTGGTCATTTTAAATGACAATGAAATGTCGATTTCTGAAAATGTCGGTGCATTAAATAATCACCTTGCACGTATTTTCTCTGGTTCCTTATATTCAACCGTTCGTGATGGCAGTAAAAAAATCTTAGATAAAGTACCAACTGTTAAAAACTTTATGAAGAAAACCGAAGAGCACATGAAAGGCGTGATGTTCTCTCCAGAAAGTACGCTTTTTGAAGAGCTCGGTTTTAACTATATTGGACCAATTGACGGGCATAACATTGATGAATTAATTGCTACTTTAAGCAATATGCGCGATCTCAAAGGGCCCCAATTCTTACACATTAAAACCAAAAAAGGGAAAGGTTACGAGCCTGCAGAAAAAGATCCAATTGGCTTCCATGGTGTGCCCAAATTTGACCCAATCAGTGGACAACTGCCTAAATCAAACGCCAAACCAACCTATTCAAAAATCTTTGGTGATTGGTTATGTGAAATGGCAGAACAAGACGATAAATTAGTGGGCATTACTCCTGCAATGCGTGAAGGTTCTGGCATGGTTGAATTTTCAGAGCGATTCCCGCAACAATATTTTGATGTTGCTATCGCCGAACAACATGCTGTCACCTTTGCGGCAGGCCTTGCAATTGGCGGTTATAAACCGGTCGTGGCAATTTATTCTACCTTCTTACAACGTGCTTATGATCAGCTTATTCACGATGTCGCCATTCAAAACTTACCAGTTCTTTTTGCCATTGACCGAGCTGGTATTGTGGGCGCTGATGGACAAACTCACCAAGGTGCGTTTGATTTAAGTTTTATGCGCTGCATCCCGAATATGATCATCATGACTCCAAGTGATGAAAACGAATGCCGCCAAATGCTTTACACTGGTTATAAATGTGGTAAACCGGCTGCGGTACGTTATCCACGTGGAAATGCAATCGGTGTAGAATTAACCCCACTTGCTGAATTAGAAATTGGTCGTTCAAAAATGGTTCGTCAAGGTGAAAAAATCGCGATTCTGAATTTTGGCACACTCTTACCTGCTGCTTTATCTGTGGCAGAAAAACTCAATGCGACTGTTGTTGAT
>JABZOY010000006.1:0-18729 GCA_015255025.1 Haemophilus sp. | reverse complement strand
TGATGAAGCTCGCATTCTAGAAATGGCGGATACCCACGAATTCATTGTGACATTGGAAGAAAATGCGATTCAAGGTGGTGCAGGTTCTGCTGTTTCAGAAGTGCTAAATTCTCATGGAAAAACAACCGCACTTTTGCAACTAGGTTTACCTGATATCTTTATTCCGCAAGGTACACAACAAGAAGCGCTTGCTGAAATTAAATTAGATGAAAAAGGGATTGAAGAGCAAATTATTGCCTTTATAAAGGGCTAAATTCGTTCATTTTCGTTTGATTTTGATATTTTTAAAATTTTTTTCAAAAATATCGAACTATTTTAAAAACACACAGTCTGATACATTGCTAGTGCACTGCATATTGCAGTTATCTTTTTGAAGTTTCTTATAAATTAAGACCTCCCCGCTATTCAAGTTTTGAGTAGCGGTTTTTTCTTTTTGGGAGGTAATAAAAAAGGACGCTTTTCAGCGTCCTAATTTTTGAATCTAAACTTTAAAAAATTAAAGTGCAGATTTTGCTTTCTCAACTAATGCAGCGAACGCTACTTTGTCGAATACAGCGATATCAGCAAGGATCTTACGGTCGATTTCAACAGACGCTTTTTTCAAGCCGTTGATGAATTTGCTGTAAGATAAACCATTTTGACGAGCCGCAGCGTTGATACGTGCAATCCATAATTGACGGAATTGACGTTTACGTTGACGACGGTCACGATATGCGTATTGACCAGCTTTGATCACCGCTTGGAAAGCAACGCGATACACGCGTGAACGTGCACCATAATAACCTTTAGCAGCCTTAAGAACTTTCTTATGGCGTGCTCTTGCAATAACACCACGTTTTACACGAGCCATTATTTAATCTCCTATGTAATATTTTAACTAATTTAACTAATCGTACGTTTTGCTTAAATAACGGCTTATGCGTATGGTAAGCAAGCTACTACTAAAACTTGGTCTGCTTTCGCAACCATTGATTTATGACGTAAATGACGTTTACGTTTAGTTGTCTTTTTAGTCAAAATATGACGTAAGTGAGATTGTTTACGTTTGAAACCGCCAGAAGCTGTTTTTTTGAAACGCTTAGCAGCACCACGTACTGTTTTAATTTTAGGCATTGTTAAAAAACTCCGCATTTTAAGTTAAACACATAATTAGGCGAATCCGAAGATTACTTGTAGGCACTAATTATTCCAATATGGCAAATTGAATTGCCCTTCTCCAAAAGCAATTAGGCTGCGTAGTTTGCCCAATGTGCAGTTGTATTCTCACCGAAGTGAAAATTCGATTATCTAGATTAGATCTAAATAAAAAATTATTTTTTCTTAGGTGCTAACACCATTACCGCTTGGCGACCTTCTAATTTACCCGGCGCAGATTCCACCACAGAAATATCAGCCAAATCATTTTTAACGCGTTCTAATACGTCTAAACCGATATCTTGGTGAGCCATTTCACGACCACGGAAACGTACAGTAATTTTCGCTTTATCACCATCTTCTAAGAAACGGATTAAGCTACGTAATTTAACTTGGTAGTCACCTTCGTCAGTACCTGGACGGAATTTAATTTCCTTCACTTGTACAACTTTTTGTTTTTTCTTCTGTTCTTTTGCGGTTTTGCTCTTTTCATAGAGGAACTTGCCGTAGTTCATAATACGACAAACCGGTGGTTCGGCATTCGGACTGATCTCAACTAAATCAAGCGCTGCTTGTTCTGCCATGTCTAAGGCCTGTTGAATTGATACAATCCCCGCTTGTTCACCATCTTGGTCAATCAAACGAACTTCTTTTACTCGAATTTCATCGTTAATGCGATTCGGGCGGTTAGCTGCCGGAGCTTTTTTTACGGTTTTGATAATGTTATTCCTTCTATTTATTTAAGAAAAAATCGACTGTCTTCAAACAGAAGATTTATTAAATCATTTGCTATAAAAACAAACAAAAAACGGGCAAAATTTTATAGTATTTGCCACGTTTATGCAACAAGGATTTCTATTCCTTTAAATATCAACTGGTAAAGCACTAATTTCAGCAGAAATACTTTCACCAAATTGAAGTAATTTTTCTAATCTTGCAGTTTCAATACACACCATATTTCGATATCCATCTGCTTTCATTGCACTTGGTGTTTTTTCCCAAGGATTCCATAGCACAATTGAATCTGCGTGATGATGGGTAATTTGAATACGTCGATTAAATGCCTTATCCACCAAGAATGTTTTATCTTCCTCTAACGCATAAATACAATCGACGCCTTGTTCAATTTTACGAGTTGAAGGAACATCTGTATGTTTACCTTGTAATGAGTCATAACAACGGCTTGGTAAATTTTGGACTTCAATTTGTGAAATATCACCAATATTAAAATAACTGTGTAATGCCGCTTGAGCTGGTTCTTGCCCTAAATGCGTTAAAGTCATTGTACATTTATCGGTAAATTCCATTTTCATTTTGGCTTCAATCACACCATATTCAGAAAAGAGCGAAAATTCTAACCGCACTTTATTCGCTTGCAGATCATAATCACTTAATTGCCACAAACGTAAACGCGCTGTACCGTGTGAAGGTTGTTTAACGCCTCCAAACCAAGGGTAACAAATCGGCACACCGCCGCGAATTGCCACACCTTGTGTGAAAGGTTCAATCTCACTTAACCAAAAAATATCCTGCTCTGCCCCTTTAGGTTGCCAATTTAATAGCTGCGCCCCTTGTAATGCAATTCGAGCCGTTCCTACTGGATGATTTAAGATTAAAACAGGAATTTCATTGATATGTTCTAACGTTAATTCTGGTGTTAATTGTTGAGTTTGAGCTGTCATATTCGCCTCCTTGTGATAAGTCTATTATATAGAAGAAAAATGAATTTGAGTTTGTTAATAGACTTTTACGTTTATTTTAAAGAAGGTCTAATAAACTCTCGTTCTAACTGTATGGACTCTGCTAGATTTCTCTTACTAATTTTTCTAATGATTTCGGATACTAAAAATTGTGATTTAATTGCTATATTTACCAATTCTTGTTTACTAAGATTCTGAGGCTTATATCTTGAATCGACATATTTAGGTAATGAATAATATATTTCAAAAAAATTATCATTTTTATCTATTATCTTGTAGGAAATTAGATTTTCTTTAATCATCTTCCTACAATGCCCTAAGGATTTTATATAGTTAGCATCACAACCTAAGTACATTAAACTAGATTTAGCAGCTAACTCTACCGAAAGTAGTGATGATTGAATTGCATTAGCAAGATTAATATTCTCCGATAAAGCAAATGTTGCAGACATAGTTGAAGACAAAATCATTTCTAACCAATACACCAGGATTTCATTAGATTCTTTTTCTTTAAGAATATCATCTATGCCAAAGGCTATATCATATAAATCGCAAATGGAATATATCGCTTTTTTATATTGTTCAAAATAGACATTATGCATTAATGCTAACTCAGAAGGATCAATATCAACAAAATCAAATAGGTTAATCCCTGCCATTCCATAGATAACCGGTATTCTAGTTATATATATTTGATCTCTAAAAGCAATACCACCAATTAACAAATTAGGAATACTAAATTTTTGTCGAGGATAAAGTTTCTGATATATATCTTCCACTGGTTTATAGAAACTGGATATATCTCCCTGAATCTTATTTAAACGCATCCACTCTAATGTGGTCTGGAAAGGTCTCTGATGAATTAAAACATTTTGAGAAATTAATTGATCATCAATTTTTCGAATATCATCTATGGAAATTACTGTCATTTCTAATTACCAATCCTATGATAAAAATTACTACTCGCAATTTTATAAAATATAAAAAAATCGGCACACTTTTTAGTGTACCGATTTTATAGATTAATTACTCTTCACCCAACAATTTCAACTCACGTTGTCTTACTTGGGATTTTAAGATTTCAGCAAATTCTTCAATCGTGAAAGTGCCTAAATCTGCACCTTTGCGGGTACGAACAGCTACTTTGCCTTCAGCAATTTCTTTATCACCGCAAACAAGCATATAAGGTACGCGACGTAAGGTGTGTTCGCGGATCTTGAAGCCGACTTTTTCATTACGTAAATCTGCTTTAACGCGTAATCCCGCATCAGAAAGTTGTTTCACGACTTTTTGCACGTAATCAGCTTGGCTGTCTGTAATATTCATCACAACCGCTTGAACTGGTGCTAACCATGCAGGGAAGAAACCGGCATACTCTTCAGTAATGATACCAATGAAACGTTCAATCGAACCTAAAATCGCACGGTGAATCATAACTGGAGTACGACGATCATTGTCTTCTGCGACATAAGATGCGTTTAAACGGCCCGGTAAAGCAAAGTCTAATTGGATGGTACCGCATTGCCATTCACGATCTAAGCAGTCACGTAATGCAAACTCAATTTTCGGACCATAGAATGCACCTTCACCTTCTTGAATTTCATATTCAAGACCGTTATGTGCTAATGCTGCTGCAAGACCTGCTTCTGCGCGATCCCACATATCATCTGCACCGATACGTTTTTCAGGACGAGTAGATAATTTCACCTGAATATTTTGGAAACCGAAAGTGCTGTAAATGTCGTAAACCATTTTAATACAGCTGGTTACTTCGCTTTCAATTTGATCTTCAGTACAGAAAATGTGTGCATCGTCTTGAGTGAAGCCACGTACACGCATTAAACCGTGTAAAGAACCCGATGGTTCATTACGGTGACAAGAACCAAATTCCGCCATACGGATCGGTAAATCACGGTAAGATTTTAAACCTTGGTTAAAGATTTGAACGTGTCCTGGGCAGTTCATTGGTTTAATCGCATATTCACGGTTTTCTGATTGTGTAGTAAACATCAAATCGCCGTAGTTTTGCCAGTGACCTGTTTTTTCCCATAACACACGGTCCATCATGAACGGACCTTTCACTTCTTGATAATCGTATTCTTTTAATTTAGTACGTACGAAGGTTTCCAATTCACGGAAAATTGTCCAACCATCATTATGCCAGAACACCATACCCGGTGCTTCTTCTTGCATATGATATAAATCTAACGCTTTACCGATTTTACGGTGGTCACGTTTTGCCGCTTCTTCTAAGCGAGTTAAGTATTCCGCTAATTGTTTTTTATCTGCCCAAGCCGTACCGTAGATACGTTGTAACATTTTATTTTTGCTATCACCACGCCAGTACGCACCAGCAACCTTCATTAATTTGAAGTGTTGGCAGAAACGCATATTTGGCACATGTGGCCCACGACACATATCAATATATTCTTCATGATGATAAAGCGCAGGCGTTGCGGTACGTTCGATATTTTCATCTAAGATAGCCATTTTGTATGGCTCGCCGCGTTTTTCAAAAGTATCTCTTGCTTCTTGCCAGCTTACCGGAGTTTTGATGACGTCATAATTGGTTTTCGCCAATTCAAGCATACGTTTTTCGATAGCATCAATGTCTTCTTGCGTTAAAGAACGCTCTAAATCCACGTCATAATAGAAGCCATTTTCAATCGTTGGACCGATTGCCATTTTGACATCGGGGAATAATTGTTTGATTGCGTGACCAAGCAAGTGAGCGCAAGAGTGACGAATAATTTCTAAACCGTCTTCATCTTTTGCCGTAATAATTTCAAGGTTGGCATCTTCATTGATGATGTCACAGGCATCACGACGTTCACCGTTTACACGGCCAGCGATGGTTGCTTTGGCAAGACCGGCTCCGATATCTTGAGCCACTTCTAACACAGAAACTGGACGATCAAATTCACGTTTAGAACCGTCCGGTAAAGTAATAATAGGCATAATTTTTCCTTATACAGTGGTCGCCCATACGAAAGGCAACATGCAAATAATGATTAAAAACAAACCGCACTTTCATTCACTCCCACTATCGAGCAAACCAAGTGCGGCGGAGAATTTTAGCACTTTCCACCACACTTGTTAATATCTCGCTGAATTCTTTCCAATGAGTAAATAATGATTTTCCTGATAGCTACTTTATCTATTCAAAATTTCCGATAAAATGACCGCACTTTTGATAGACACAAATTAAAGGAAACTCTATGAACGTATTAGTATTAAAATCCAGCATCCTTGCAGATAACTCTCAAAGCAATAAATTAGCCGATTACACCATTGAAAAATTAAAAGGTCACAACATTGTGGTACGTGATTTAGCGGCGCAACCCCTTCCCCATTTTGATGCAACAGCGGCAACTGCAGTACGTGGCGAACCTAAAACAGCAGAAGAAAATGCTCTTTTAGCCTTATCTGATGAGTTAGTAGCTGAATTAAAAGCAGCAGATATTATTGTAATTGGTGCGCCAATGTATAACTTAGGTATCCCAACACAACTTAAATCTTATTTTGATTTTATTGCACGCCCTCGTGTAACTTTCCAATACACTGCAAATGGCCCTGAGGGTTTACTTCAAGGTAAAAAAGCGATTGTGTTAGCAAGCTTTGGTGGCATGTATGATGAAAACAATAACGTGACAAATTACTTAAAAGCCATTTTAGGTTTTGTTGGTATTACCGATGTTCAGTTTGCTTATGCAAAAGGTATCGGATTAGGTGCTGAAGCGATTGAAAAAGCACAACGTTCAGCAAGAAATAAAATCGATGAGATCGTTGCTTCTCTCTAATCTCTGAATCTATTCTCTCTATTAAGCCATTTTGAGATATGCCTCGAAATGGCTTTTTTTTTCTGTGAAAAGCGCTATTTCTAATCTTATTGGTTAAAAATTAAAAAAATATTGTAAAATTACGCCAATTTTTTGATTATTTTCTTGACTTACGCATCATGTACTAGTTTAATAGTGCAAAAGTTCAGAATAAAGGATTCATTATGAAAAACACCCCATTTATTGCGGTGACCTCTCAACCGGTTCCCTACCATGCCGACACCACCGCAATTTTTAATACATTATGCCAACAGAACTCAAATTCTCTCCTCCTCGACTCTGCAGAAATTGGTAGCAAAAATAGCTTACAAAGTCTTATTCTAATTAATGCAGCCGTTAAAATTACTTGCTTAGGCAATCAAGTGACTTTTAGAGCGCTAAATGCGAACGGTAAACAAGTGTTAAAAGAAATTCATTCCGTATTAAGCCAACTCGGTACTGTAAGTGCGGTCAATTTTGACAATGAATTTTCTGTGCAATTTGCACCGCTCAATAATCAATTAGATGAAGACAGTAAATTACAAGCAGCAACCATTTTTGATGGACTTCGTGTCATTTCTAACCATTATCAACATAGCAGCACACCTGTCTTTTTAGGTGGTTTATTTGCTTATGATTTAGTGGCAAATTTTATTCCAATGCAAGGTGTTGAATTAAAAGACGATGGCATTACCTGCCCGGATTACAGTTTCTATCTCGCCGAAAACTTAATCACCATCGATCACCAAAGCCAACAAGCCACATTAAAAAGCTTTTGTTTTAGTCAAGAAGAACAAGTGGAAGTCGCGAAAACGGCACTTTCTATTGCTCAAAAATTAAAAAATATTGATGGCGTATTTTCCATTAAAGCAGCAAGTGATGAGGTCAACACCAACTTTGAAGATCCTGAATTTATCGGTATTGTAAAAGCATTAAAACATCATATTAATATTGGTGATGTGTTCCAAATCGTGCCATCTCGCCGTTTTTCATTAGATTGCCCAAATACCCTTGCGAGCTATGCACAATTAAAACATAACAATCCAAGCCCTTATATGTTCTACATGAATGATGAGGATTTCATTTTATTCGGTGCATCACCAGAAAGTGCGTTGAAATATGCACCAGATAATCGTCAATTAGAAATTTACCCAATTGCAGGTTCTCGCCCGCGTGGTTTTGATGCCCATGGCAATATTGACCCTGAATTAGATGCTCGTTTGGAATTAGAATTACGTCTTGATCATAAAGAGCAAGCTGAACATTTAATGTTAGTGGATTTAGCCCGTAATGATATTGCTCGCGTTTGCCAAAGCGGTACACGTAAAGTCGCCGAATTAATGCAAGTGGATCGCTATTCGCACATCATGCATTTGGTTTCTCGCGTAGTGGGTAAACTTCGTCCTGAACTTGATGCCTTACATGCTTATCAAGCTTGCATGAATATGGGAACGTTAACTGGTGCGCCTAAAATCAAAGCGATGCAGTTAATTTATCAATTTGAACAGCAAAAACGTCACAGCTACGGCGGTGCAGTCGGTTATCTCACCTCTGATGGTCATTTTGATACCTGTATCGTGATTCGTTCTGCTTTTGTACAAAATGGCATTGCCCATATTCAAGCGGGTTGTGGTGAAGTGTTGGATTCTGATCCTCAAATGGAAGCGGATGAAACTCGCCATAAAGCGGCTGCAGTGCTTAAAGCAATCAAACAAATCAATACCCAAGCAAAATAAGGACGATAAATTATGGCTAATATTCTCTTTTTAGATAATTTTGATTCATTCACTTATAACTTAGTGGATCAATTCCGTGTGCTTGGGCATAACGTAAAAATTTATCGCAATGACACTAATTTAGAACAAGTGGTACAAGAGGCATCAAATACACCGGATACGATTCTTGCGCTCTCACCGGGACCAGGTACTCCGGCTGAAGCAGGTATCTTACTCCCGCTCATTGAACGTTTAAAAAATGATGTGCCAATTATTGGTATTTGCTTAGGCCATCAAGCGCTTATTCAAGCCTTTGGTGGAGAGGTTGTACATGCAGGCGAAGTATTACATGGTAAAGTATCGCGCATTCAACACGATAACCAAGCCATGTTTAAAGATATTGCCAACCCAATGCCTGTGGCTCGTTATCACTCTTTGATGGGTAAAAATCTGCCTGACGAATTTATTGTCAATGCCGATTACAATGGTATCGTGATGGCAATTCGTCATAAAACCTTGCCAATTTGTGCTTTCCAATTCCACCCAGAAAGCATCCTTACTGTGCAAGGTTCCAAATTATTACAACAATCTGTGGAATGGTTATTAAACAGAGATTAAGGAAGAAAAAATGATTACCGTATATGGATTAAAAGAAACCCTTACCCCACGTCGTAAAGCTATTGCCAAGGCTATTTATGACAGTCTTAATTTAGGCTTGGATATTCCGCATGGCAAGCATACCATTCGATTCGAGTGTTTGGATAAAGAAGATTTTTTCTATCCAGAAGATCGTAGCGAAAACTATATCGCAATCGAAATTAATCTTATGCAGGGACGTTTAGAAGGGACTAAAAAACGTCTGATCAAAATGCTATTTAGCGAATTAGAATACAAAATCGGTATTAAATCCTATGATGTAGAAATCACCATTAAGGAACAGCCTGCTCATTGTTGGGGCTTCCGTGGTATGACCGGTGATGAAGCGCGAGACTTAGTCTATGATCTTAACGTATAAGGAAGATTGATTATGCAAACGGCTCAATTATTAGAACAACTTTACAACGGAAAAACACTTAATAAAGAAGAAAGTGCGGTCACTTTTAATGCCATTATGCAAGGCGAACTGAATAACGAACAAATCGCTGCCATGCTGATTGCGTTAAAAGTACGTGGTGCCACTATTGAGGAATTAAGTGGTGCGGTATCTGCATCCTTGCAAAATGCCAAATCATTCCCTCGACCTGGTTACCCTTTTGCGGATATTGTAGGAACGGGTGGCGATGGTCAAAATACAATTAATATTTCTACTGCGAGTGCCATTGTTGCAGCCTCTATGGGTGCAAAAGTAGCAAAACACGGTAACCGTAGCGTATCAAGTAAATCCGGTGCCAGTGATGTATTAACCGCTCTCGGTGTAAATGTGAATGTCGCGCCAGAACAAGCTCGTCAAGCGCTTGATGATATTGGGGTATGTTTCTTATTTGCTCAACAATATCACAGTGGTTTTAAACATGTTGCCCCTGTTCGCGCGGCATTAAAAACGCGTACACTTTTTAATATTTTAGGTCCATTAATTAACCCTGCTCGCCCAACTTATCATTTGCTTGGCGTGTATGCCCCTGAATTAGTGAAAACCTATGCTGAAACCGCTGTTGCATTAGGCCATCAACATACTTTTGTGGTTCATGGTGCAGGTCTAGATGAAGTCGCCGTACATGGTGAAACGCAAGTGGCAGAAATTAAAAACGGCAAAATTGACTACTTCACCTTAACACCTGAAGATTTTGGTTTAAAAACACAATCTTTAGAAAGTTTACGTGGTGGCGAACCGCAAGAAAATGCCCAATATCTGACCGCACTTTTACAAGGTAAAGGCAAAGCGGAACATGCTAATGCGGTAGCCGCAAATGTGGCATTATTACTGAAATTATTTGGTCATGATGACTTAAAACAAAATGTTCAAAATGTATTGGCTCATCTTGCATCAGGCAAAGCATTTGATACATTACAACATTTAACAAAATATTAAGATAAAGGCTGATTTGATAAGCCACAATAAGAAGAAAGATTATGATCACGCAAGATTTCACTAAACCAATTGACTCTGCGACGGTGCTGCAAAAAATCGTCTTAGACAAAGCACAATGGGTTAAGGCAAAGGAAGCTGAATTTCCGCTTTCACAATTTAAAGAAAACATTCAAAAATCTGACCGCTCTTTTTATGATGCGTTGGCTAAAGGCACCCATCAAAAACCGGCTTATATTTTAGAATGCAAGAAAGCTTCACCTTCTAAAGGATTAATTCGTGGTGAATTTAATTTAGATGAAATCGCCAATGTGTATAAACATTATGCATCAGCTGTTTCTGTACTAACGGATGAGAAATACTTCCAAGGTAAATTTGACTATTTGCCTCAAGTACGTGACGTTGTCTCACAACCTGTATTGTGCAAAGATTTTATGATCAGCGAATATCAGGTGTATCTTGCGCGCTACTATCAAGCTGATGCTATTTTATTGATGCTTTCAGTAGTTAATGATGAAACCTATCGCGTACTGGCTGATCTTGCACATTCTCTCGGCATGGGCGTATTGACAGAAACCAGTAACGAGGAAGAGTTTGAGCGTGCCCTTGCATTAGGTGCGAAAATTATCGGTGTTAACAATCGTAATCTTCACGATCTCACTGTTGATTTAAACCGCGTGGTAGAACTTACACAAAAATATGCCAATCGCATTCCTGCTGATGCACGTATTATCAGCGAATCAGGGATTTATAATCACAGCCAAATTCGTGATTTGCAAAAAGTGGCACATGGCTTTTTAATCGGCAGCAGCCTAATGGGCAGTGCTGATTTAAATAATGCTGTGCGTGAAGTGATTTTTGGAGAAAATAAAGTATGCGGTTTAACTCGCACGCAAGATGTCAAAGAGGTTTACGCAAACGGAGCATTATACGGCGGCTTAATTTTCGTCGAACATTCAAAACGCTGTGTGAGCCTACGTCAAGCCCAAGAATTAGTGACAGCATCACCACTTCGTTTTGTGGGCGTATTCCAGAATCAAGAAATTGATTTTATTGTAAAAATCGCTAAACAATTACAGCTTTATGCCGTTCAGCTACACGGTTCAGAAACCGCTGAATTTATTACCGCACTTCGTCACCAACTGCCTGAAGAAATACAAATTTGGAAAGCCATTTCGGTGAATACTGAAGCACAAAGTGCGGTTGATTTTACGGATGATTTAAATATCACTCGCTATATTTTCGATAGCCAATCTGCTAATCAACAAGGTGGCACAGGAAAAACCTTTAATTGGTCACTCATTCCTGAAAACTTGAAACACAAAATTATTTTGGCTGGTGGCATTTCACCTGACAATATTGAACAAGCCATTAAGCAAGGTTGCTTAGGGGTTGATCTCAATTCTGGTGTAGAAACTGCCGCTGGCGTAAAAGATAGTGAAAAAGTGCGGTCAGTTTTTAAGACGATTTTATCAAATTAATCTGATTGCTAAGGGGAAGCATTATGCAAAGAACAGCGTTAGTAACCGGCGCAACTGCCGGATTTGGTGCAGCAATTTGTCGCACACTTATTGAAAATGGTTATCGTGTAATCGGCACGGGGCGCCGTGTGGCTCGTTTGGAACAATTACAACAAGAATTAGGTGATAACTTCCATTTTCTTGCCTTTGATATTTCAGATCGCCAAGCAACAGAAGATGCGTTCCATTCTCTTCCCGCTAGTTGGCAATCCATTGATTTATTGGTGAATAATGCAGGATTAGCATTAGGCTTAGAAAGTGCAGATAAAGCGAATTTAGACGATTGGATGCAAATGATTGATACCAATATTAAAGGACTCGTCACTATCACTCGTCTTGTGTTACCACAAATGGTAGAACGTAATTCAGGCCATATTATTAATTTAGGCTCAATTGCTGGCACCTATCCTTATCCAGGTGGCAATATATACGGTGGCACTAAAGCTTTTATCAAACAATTTAGTTTAAATCTTCGAGCCGATCTTGCAGGCACACAAATTCGCGTGACCAATGTTGAACCCGGCCTTTGTGGTGGAACTGAATTTTCGAATGTTCGCTTTAAAGGTGATGATGCCCGAGCAGAAAAACTCTATGAAAATGTGGAATATGTCAGTCCACAAGATATTGCTAATATTGTTCTATGGCTCAATCAACAACCTGAACATGTCAATATTAATCGCATTGAAGTGATGCCAACTGCTCAAACCTTTGCACCACTTAATGTCGCAAGAATTCAAAAATAACAAGGAAATATTATGTCAGAAACCCTTTTAAATCCTTATTTCGGTGAATTTGGCGGAATGTATGTACCGGAGATTCTCGTACCGGTACTACAACAGCTAGAAAAAGCCTTTGTTGAAGCAAAAGACGATCCTGAATTCCAACGTGAATTTCAAGATTTACTTAAAAATTATGCGGGCAGACCGACCGCACTTACCCTTTGCCGTAATTTAACCAAAGGCACTAAAGCAAAAATTTATTTAAAACGTGAAGATTTACTTCACGGTGGTGCCCATAAAACCAACCAAGTGTTAGGTCAAATTTTATTGGCAAAACGCATGGGTAAAACACGCATTATCGCGGAAACCGGTGCGGGCCAACATGGTGTTGCGACAGCCCTTGCTTGTGCAATGTTAGATATGCCTTGCCGTGTTTATATGGGGGCAAAAGACGTAGAACGTCAATCACCAAACGTATTCCGTATGCGTTTAATGGGTGCGGAAGTGATTCCTGTACAAAAAGGTTCTTGCTCATTAAAAGATGCATGCTGTGAAGCGATGCGTGATTGGTCAGCTAATTATGAAAATACCCATTATTTATTGGGTACGGCGGCAGGCCCTCATCCATTCCCAACCATTGTACGAGAATTCCAAAAAATGATTGGTGAAGAAACCAAACGTCAAATCTTAGAAAAAGAAGGTCGCTTACCGGATGCTGTTATTGCAGCAGTCGGTGGTGGTTCGAATGCCATTGGTATGTTTACCGATTTTATTGATGAAAAAGGTGTGCGCTTAATTGGTGTAGAACCCGCTGGTCACGGCATTGAAAGTGGTGAACATGGTGCACCATTAGGCCATGCAAAAGTTGGTATTTATTTCGGTATGAAATCACCTTTAATGCAAACTGAAGATGGTCAAGTAGAAGAATCCTACTCTATTTCTGCTGGATTAGACTTCCCTTCTGTAGGGCCTCAACATGCTTACTTACAAAGCATTGGTCGTGCAGAATACCCAAGTATTACAGATGATGAAGCATTAAACGCTTTCCAAGCATTAGCAAAACATGAAGGGATTATTCCTGCATTGGAAAGTTCGCATGCATTAGCATACGCATTAAAAATGATTCATCAAGAACCGAATAAAGAACAAATTTTAGTGGTGAATCTCTCTGGTCGTGGTGATAAAGATATTTTCACCGTTGATAAAGTTTTAAAAGAAAAAGGAATGCAATAATGAGCCGTTTTGAAACTAAATTTGCAGAACTTGCAGCGAAAAAAGAAGGGGCGTTTGTACCTTTCGTGACATTATGCGATCCAACATTTGATCGCTCTTTTGAGATTATTTGTACTTTAGTTGAAAATGGCGCAGATGCGTTGGAATTAGGCTTTCCATTTTCTGATCCGCTATTAGACGGTCCCGTTATCCAGGCGGCTAATAACCGTGCGCTCAATGCGGGCCATAGCACTGAAGACAGCTTTAAATTACTCGCTAAAGTACGGTCAAAATATCCAGAAATTCCGATTAGTTTACTCCTTTGTGCAAATTTAATTTTTGCAAAAGGATTAGATAATTTCTATCAACGCTGTGCAGAAGTCGGCGTGGATGCAGTTTTAGTGGCAGATATTCCATTATTGGCAAAAGAAGACTATGTTCAAGCTGCTAAAAAGTATGGCATTCAACCTGTCTTTATCTGCCCACCAAATGCTGATGTAAAAACAGTACAAGGCGTTGCTGAAAACAGCGAAGGCTATACCTATTTAGTTTCTCGTGCAGGTGTAACAAGTGCAGAGAATCAAGCTCATGCCGCAAACTTAGATACACTTGTAGAACAACTTAAAACCCACAAGGCTCCAGCAATTCTACAAGGTTTTGGTATTGCTCAACCTGCTCAAGTGAAAGAAGCCCTTCAACTGGGTGCTGCAGGCGCAATTTCAGGCTCTGCAACCGTAAAAATCATTGAGCGAAATTTAGATAATCAGGCTCAATGCTTATCTGAACTTGCCGAGTTTGTTCGCAATATGAAAGCAGCAACAAAATAATTAATAGAAAAAGTGCGGTTAAAATTAACCGCACTTTTGTTTTTCTTTCATTAATCCACAATTCGTAAATGAGATGCTGATTTCTGTGGTTTCTTTTCAGTTTTAGGCTTATCTACCGCTTCTGCAAAGCTTAATGGCTGTTCTGATGTTGGCTCACGATTTAATTCATCGTAAATTTCTTCTGGTTCAAACATCACGCCATCACCATTTTCACGAGCATAAATAGCTAAAGCGGCGCCCATCGGAATATATAACTCACGAGCCACACCTTTGAAACGTGCATTAAACTGAATAAAGTCATTTGTTAATTGCAAATTCCCCGTCGCACCAGCAGAAAGATTTAAAACGATTTGCCCATCTTTCACGTATTCCACAGGCACATTGGTACCATAATAATTGGCATCCACCACTAAATATGGGGTGAAATCGTTATCCACTAGCCAATCATAATAGGCTCTTAGTAAATAAGGACGTTTTGGAGAAGGTGTATGAGCCATTATTTATCATCCATTAAATTTTTAGGTGCAGCTTCACCTACAGATTGCAAGAATGAATCACGGCTAAACACACGATCCATATAGCCTTTGATTGCTTTGCTTCCTGTACCGCTGAATTCAACGCCCATATTACGTAGTTTCCATAATAATGGTGCAACATAGCAATCAACCAAGCCAAACTCTTCGCTCATAAAATAAGGAGTTTGTTGGAAGATAACCGATACCGCTAGCAATTCTTCTTTTAACTGTTTTAATGCCTCTTCACGTTCAACTTCCGTACCTTTTTCAGCAATTTCTAATGTTGGGTACCAATCTTGTTCAATACGTAACATTAAAAGACGGCTTTTCGCACGAGAAACGGGATAAACTGGCATAAGTGGAGGATGTGGAAAACGCTCATCAAGATATTCCATAATAATGCGTGAGCTGAATAATACTAAATCACGATCCACCAATGTTGGTAATGTGCCGTAAGGATTTAATTCCATTAAATCTTCTGATAATGCTTGCAGATCAACTTCTTCGTTTTCGTAAGCAACACCTTTTTCAGCTAAGACAATTTTTACCTGATGGCAGTAAATGTCATTTTTATTTGAAAAAAGAGTCATTACTGAACGTTTACTTGATGCATTGGACATTTATTCCTCCGAAGATCCAAAATAATCTATATACTTCTACTAAAAGTGGGCGATTATTTTAACATAACCGAGATCAAAATTGCCAATATTTTCTTGTTTTTATTTTAAAATCAATCAATTACAAATACACAACAAGAAATCAAAGCATGGTAATTTTTAATTAATTTATTTTTTACAGACATAAAAAAAGCAGAGATTGCTCTCTGCTTTCTTGAAACGATAATAAAAAATTAACGTTTGGAGTATTGTGGACGACGACGTGCTTTGTGTAAACCAACTTTTTTACGTTCAACGCGACGTGCGTCACGAGTAACGAAGCCAGCTGCACGAAGAGCAGGACGTAAAGTCTCATCATATTCCATTAATGCACGAGTGATACCGTGACGGATTGCACCCGCTTGACCAGAAATACCACCACCTTTAACAGTGATGTATAGGTCTAATTTATCAGTTAATTCCACTAATTCTAACGGTTGACGTACGATCATACGAGCTGTTTCGCGACCGAAATATACGTCTAATTCACGTTGGTTGATAGTGATTTTACCACTGCCCGGTTTGATAAATACACGAGCTGAAGAGCTTTTGCGGCGACCAGTGCCGTAGTTTTGATTCTCTGCCATTTCCTAAACCTCGTGATTAAATGTCTAATACTTGTGGTTGTTGTGCTGCGTGTTGGTGTTCTGCACCCGCATACACTTTTAATTTACGGAACATTGCACGGCCTAATGGACCTTTTGGCAACATACCTTTAACCGCAATTTCAATCACCGCTTCAGGACGGCGAGCGATCATTTCTTTGAAAGTCGCTTGTTTGATACCACCTACATAGCCAGTGTGCCAGTAGTAAAGTTTATCTGTTTCTTTACGACCAGTTACTGCCACTTTGTCTGCGTTGATAACGATGATATAATCACCAGTATCTACGTGTGGAGTGTACTCAGCCTTGTGTTTACCACGAAGACGGCGTGCTAATTCAGTAGCTAAACGACCTAAAGTTTTACCTGTCGCATCTACCACATACCAGTCACGTTTTACTGTTTCCGGTTTTGCTACAAAAGTTTTCATTAATTAATTACCAAAATATAAGTTTGATACCCAGTGTTCCATATTGTTTGAAACACAACCATTAATCTTAATCTCCACCCCTTCGAGTGTGATCTCGATAAAATAATGCACGGTGGGAATCCGTGCATTTACAGGGTCGGCGTATTATACCTATTTTTAGAAAAAATGCTAACTTTTTGTGCAAATAAATTGATTTTCTTTTAAAATACAACGCGTAATAAATAATCATTAATTTCATTCATCATTTTGATGAAATCATTGAAATTGACGCATATTAGTTCTTATCTTATGATAAGTGCATTCTAATAAAAAACGTAAGAAGGCATGCTATGAGCTACGCAAACGAAATTAATACATTAAATCAACATCTTGCTGATACTAACAAAAAAATCAATGTCTCCTTTGAATTCTTTCCGCCTAAAAATGAAAAAATGGAAAGCATGCTTTGGGATTCCATCCATCGTTTAAAAGTATTAAATCCTAAATTTGTTTCCGTCACCTATGGCGCAAACTCTGGCGAGCGTGATCGTACACATAGCATCGTGAAAGCCATTAAAGCAGAAACAGGTATAGAAGCTGCACCACATTTAACGGGTATTGATGCCACACCTGAAGAATTAAAAGAAATTGCAAAAGATTATTGGGATAGCGGTATTCGTCGCATTGTGGCTTTACGCGGTGATGAGCCAAAAGGCTATGCTAAAAAACCTTTCTATGCGGCTGATTTAGTAGAACTACTCCGCTCCGTAGCTGATTTTGATATCTCAGTTGCAGCATATCCTGAGGTTCACCCTGAAGCAAAATCAGCACAAGCAGATTTAATCAATTTGAAACGTAAAATTGATGCGGGCGCTAATCACGTCATTACTCAATTCTTCTTTGATATTGATAGTTATCTTCGCTTCCGTGATCGCTGTGCATCCATTGGTATTGAGGCTGAAATTGTTCCGGGTATTCTACCTGTCACTAACTTCAAACAACTGCAAAAAATGGCATCATTTACGAATGTAAAAATTCCAGCATGGCTGGCTAAGGCATATGAAGGATTAGATGATGATCCTACTACTCGTAATCTCGTCGCGGCAAGTGTGGCAATGGATATGGTAAAAATCCTTTCTCGTGAAGGTGTGAATGACTTCCACTTCTACACGTTAAATCGTAGTGAACTTACTTATGCAATTTGTCATACATTAGGTATTCGTCCTACAACAAATCCATAAAGAAAAAGTGCGGTTAAAATTAACCGCACTTTTTTATTTCCACTATACTCGTCTAACTTGCCAAAAAGCTTTTTTCCAATAAGGACTATTCATCGAAGAATAAATCACGCCACCTTTAGTTGAAGCGTGTAAAAATTTATCTTCTTTCACATAAATCCCCACATGATAGCCATTTGGTCCGCGTCCCGTTTTAAAGAAAATTAAATCGCCTGTTTGGATATCTTCTTTACGAACAAGTTTTCCGTAACCCGCTTGATCTTTCGTAGTTCGAGGAAGGTTGATATTAAAACGATCAATAAAGGTTTTTTGCACAAAACCAGAACAATCAATACCACCACGAGACTGCCCACCTAACACATAAGGTGTACCCGCCCATTCGTATTGTTGTTCACTTAACATGGCAATCGCTATAATCGGATCTCCAATCTGACCTTTATAGTTCATTGCATATTCTTCACGAACACCACTTGAACAAGCAAAAAGCAAAAAACTTCCTGCGACTAAAAAAGCACATTTAATCTTATTCATGTTCAATCCTGACAAAAGTGCGGTCAAAAATGATCTGACCCCAAAAAGTTAGACTGTTATTTAAAGGATTGTTTTCGATATTGTATCGGACTCAGTCCTTTTAATTT
>JABZOY010000069.1:0-9067 GCA_015255025.1 Haemophilus sp. | reverse complement strand
ATTATATCTCCGTTTTAGGTTCGCCTAACTAATTTTAATTAACTTTAAACAGAGGAAAACAAAATGGCAAAAATCGTTAAAGTCATTGGTCGTGAAATCATCGACTCTCGTGGTAACCCAACTGTAGAAGCTGAAGTTCATCTTGAAGGTGGTTTCGTTGGTTTAGCAGCTGCTCCATCAGGTGCATCTACTGGTTCTCGTGAAGCATTAGAATTACGTGACGGCGACAAATCTCGTTTCTTAGGTAAAGGTGTATTAAAAGCGGTTGCAGCGGTAAACGGTCCTATCGCAGATGCATTAGTAGGTAAAGAAGCGTCTAACCAAGCTGAAATCGACCAAATCATGATCGATTTAGACGGTACTGAAAACAAATCTAACTTCGGTGCAAACGCAATCTTAGCGGTATCTTTAGCAAACGCAAAAGCCGCTGCAGCGTCTAAAGGTTTACCTCTTTACGCTTACATCGCAGAACTTAACGGCACGCCAGGCGTTTACTCTATGCCATTACCAATGATGAACATCATCAACGGTGGTGAGCACGCAGATAACAACGTTGATATCCAAGAATTCATGATTCAACCAGTTGGTGCGAAAACATTACGCGAAGCACTTCGTATCGGTGCTGAAGTATTCCACAACCTTGCGAAAGTATTAAAATCTAAAGGCATGAGCACTGCTGTAGGTGATGAAGGTGGTTTCGCACCTAACTTAGCATCTAACGCAGACGCTTTAGCATGTATCAAAGAAGCTGTAGAAAAAGCAGGCTACGTATTAGGTAAAGACGTCACTTTAGCAATGGACTGCGCATCTTCTGAGTTCTACAACAAAGAAACTGGTAAATACGAAATGAAAGGCGAAGGCCGTTCATTCACTTCTCAAGAGTTCACACACTATCTTGAAGAATTAACCAAACAATACCCAATCGTGTCTATCGAAGATGGTCAAGATGAATCTGACTGGGAAGGTTTTGCATACCAAACTAAAGTGTTAGGCGACCGCGTTCAATTAGTGGGCGACGACTTATTCGTCACTAACACCAAAATCTTAAAAGAAGGTATCGAAAAAGGTATCGCAAACTCTATCTTAATCAAATTCAACCAAATCGGTTCTTTAACTGAAACTTTAGCAGCAATCAAAATGGCTAAAGATGCAGGTTACACTGCGGTTATCTCTCATCGTTCAGGTGAAACCGAAGATGCGACTATCGCTGATTTAGCGGTTGGTACAGCAGCAGGTCAAATCAAAACTGGTTCTATGAGCCGTTCTGACCGTATTGCGAAATACAACCAATTAATCCGTATCGAAGAAGCATTAGAGCGTGCTGGTACACCAGCTCCGTTCTTAGGTTTAAAAGCGGTTAAAGGTCAAGCATAATTTTTGCTTAATTTAATGTAAAATAGCACCGCACTTTGCACAAAAGTGCGGTGTTTTTTTAAGGTGTTTTTATGAAGACACAATCGGATTCACTTCTTACCGAACCTTGGCTATCTTGGGCTATCGAAATCCAAAGCATTGCACAAAACGGGCTAACTTATTGCAAAAATATCTATGATATTGAACGCTATGAACGCTTGCGGGATTTGTCTGCTGAAATGCTCGCTTATAAAACAGCAATACCCAAAGAAACCGTTAAATCGTTTTTCTGCAATGAGGCAGGTTATCAAACCCCTAAAATCGATTCGCGCGCAGCTATTTTCAAAGATGATAAAATTTTATTAGTACAAGAAAATGATGGACTTTGGTCACTGCCTGGCGGCTGGATAGATGTGCTAGAAACCATTCATAGTAATACGATTAAAGAAGTACGCGAAGAAGCGGGGCTTAATGTTAAACCGACGTTCATTATTGCTATTCACGAACAACATAAACGAAATTTTCCGCCTTTTGCGCATCCTGTACTCAAAACCTTCGTCATGTGCGAACCATTAAGTGGTGAATTTCAACCAAATAGTGAAACAGTTCAATCTGCCTATTTTGCGTTGAGTGAACTGCCGCCAATGAATGAAGAAAAAAATACGCCCGCACAGGTTGAACTTTGCTTTCAAGCACACCATAGTAGTCACTGGACTACACAATTTGATTAGGAAATACCATGTTACATTTAACCCTCGAAGATCAACTCTTTCTCGGTCAACCAAAACAAGTCGGCACACACTCGACTGTGCATGATCATCTGGCGGTGATGTTTGAAGATGACGGTGAAACAGGCTATTTTTATGCGTTAGATATGCGTCAAAATGCGCAGCCTATTGTCGATTGCTTACATGTTTATAACGTCGATAACACTCGCAATCACCACGAAGCACGTAAATTAGAAATCTGCTGGGATGAAAGTGGTTATTTAGCCTTATTGCTTATTAACGGCTATCCACATGCCGTATTTGATTTTGCTCATTTGATCGGCTATAACACCAACAAGCATCCTCAGCCTGACTTAATGAGCATGTGGACACACGAAGAAATCACCAATGAACGTGCGACCACATGGCTTGGTGTGAATACGATTAAATAGGATTAACTATGCGATTTTACCGTGGTCTTCAGCCTTTCAAGGTCATGAGTTTTGATCTTGATGATACCCTTTACGATAACAGTGATGTCATTCGTTTGGCCGAAGAACGCTTTCTTCAATGTGTGCAAGAACACGCACAACTGAGCGAGCTTACCTCAGAATATTGGCGAGAATGGAAATGGCAACTGGCGAAGAAAGATCCCTTGATTGCTGAAGATGTGATTGCCTGGCGTGTCGAAACGTTACGGCACTTACTGATGCATCATGGTAAAAGTGCGGTTGAAATTGACCGCACTTTGGTCCTTGCCATGGAAGAATTTATTGAATGGCGACATAAAATTGATGTGCCAGCTGAAAGCATTGAAGTATTAAACCAACTGAAAGATCGCTACCCGCTTAGCGTGATTACCAATGGTAATGTGATTGCAACACGTATTGGGTTTGAACACTTTCAGCTGAGTTTACGTGGTGGAGAGCAAGGCAGAGCGAAACCTCATCAAGATTTGTTCCACCAAACCGCCCATTATTTTGGCGTAAAACCAAGTGAAATTTTACATATTGGTGATAACTTAACCACGGATATTCAAGGCGCCATTCAAGCCGGCTGCCAAGCTGTATGGATTAATTTATCAGGCAAAAACCTCAATTCATTTACTGAAGCAAGAGTTTTGCCTACATTAGAAATCAATCATTTAACTGAATTATTAACACTTTAACTCTATGATGAAAAAGAAAAATCAAGTTCTCGTCAGCCTTTCCATTGTGGCTTTATTGGGCGGTTGCTCAGAAGAGCAAGTTCAACGAGATGTTTATAATAGCCTTGAGGATTGTTTAGCCGATTGGCAAAAAATCGAATTATGTGAAGCTGACCAATCGAATGAAAATAACAGCGGAACAACTGCACATGCTGGATCTGGTTCCTCTCTCTCGGGCAATTTAAATACACGTCCAAGCAATAATAGTGAATGGTCAGAAGACAATCAAACCGTCAAACAAACCTTAAATCCAGATGGAGCGACTCACTCTGGCAACTCAAGCAGTTCTGAGGGAACAAGCCACACGAGCTCTGCAACAGGAGAAGGACACGGCAGTATGGGTAGTGCGATTGCAGGTGCCGCAATGGGTTATATGATCGCGCGTACGATGGGCTCATTTTTAGGGCCTAGCTACAATCCAAGCAACCGTGCCGTTTCAACACCAACAGGGCAAGTTATCCAACCGCAAACCAATCGTTCTGTTGGTAAGCCTGTATTAGTAAAAGGCAATGCTGGTAGCACTTACAGCAAACCAGTTTCACGCGGTGGCTTTAAAAGCTCAAACTCAAGCAGTAACCGTAGCTCAGGCGGTTAAATATGAAACGAATCACAGGCTTTCCTACTCGTCCCAATATGGTGCAACAATTATTAGATGTGGGCTTTGATTACTATAATCTGCCTTCTTCTGATGGCTCCCATTATTGGTCAGATAATGTGGCGTATGAATTTACCCTAGCGGAAATCGATCATATTGAAGACGCCACCAACGAATTGCACGCGATGTGTATGGACTTTGTTGCCGATGAAGTGAAACAAGGTGATTATGCCCATTATCGCTTCACCGATTTACAGAAAAATCTGATTGAACAAACATGGGCTAAAAACGTACCGCACTTATATGGCCGTTTTGATTTTGGTTATGACGGCGAAAACCTCAAAATGTTTGAGTACAATGCCGACACGCCCACTTCCCTGCTTGAAGCTGCCGTGGTGCAATGGCAATGGTTAGAGCAAATTGAAGGCTTAGCACATCGTGATCAATTTAATTGGATTCACGAAGAATTGCTCAATCGCTTTCAGTTTATTCAACAGCAAACAGGGCTAAACAATTTCCATTTTAGTGCCATGCAAGAAGCGGGACGTGAAGATTGGGGCAATATTGATTACTTGGCGGATGTGGCTTACAACGCAGGTTGGCATATTCATCAGCTCGCTATTGAAGATGTAGGTTACGATAAAGACAGTCAACAATTCCTCGATCTGAATAATCAGCCTATTGATTGTTTATTCAAGCTCTACCCGCTTGAATGGATGACTACCACCGAATATGCACCACACATGCTTAATTCATCCACCACCTTTATTGAACCTGCGTGGAAATTACTATTAAGCAATAAAGTGCTATTAGCGAAATTGTGGCAAAAACATCCAAACCACCCTTTATTACTACCCGCTTACTTTAGCAAGCATGATATTACCGATCGCCAATCAATATGGGTGAAAAAACCGACGTTAGGCCGTGAGGGCGCCAATGTTTCTTACTATGAAAAACGTAATGGTCTAGAATTTGCCGCCAAAGGCAGCGAACATTCTGCCTTTTACGATCAAGCAGGATACATCTATCAACAAAAATTTGAACTGCCAAATTTTGATGGTATGTATCCAATGATTGGTTCTTGGGTAGTAGGTGATGTGGCTTGTGGCATCGGATTAAGAGAAGATTTTACCCCAGTTACCGGCAATGATAGCCACTTCATTCCGCATTACTTTGTGGAATAAAAACAACACAAAAACTGACCGCACTTAATAGATAATAAGGAGATAAATATGTATCCATTTAGTTTTCAAAACCCAACTCGCATTGAATTTGGACTCGATAAAGAAAAAGAGATGGGGAAATATATGCACGAATACGCTGCAAAAAAGGCCTTAATTATCTATGGTAGTGAGCGTGTCAAACAATCAGGCTTATTTGAAGATGTGGCGAAAAGCTTGCGTGAGCATGGCATTGAATACATTGAATGTGGCGGGGTAAAAAGTAACCCAACAATCAGTAAAGTCCGTGAAGCCGTTGCAATGGCAAAAGCCTTTGGTGCAGATAGTGTGTTGAGTATTGGTGGCGGCTCTTGCCTTGATAGTGCGAAAGCGATCGCAGCAGGTGCGTGCTATGACGGTGATACTTGGGACTTCTTTAAAGGCACACCTGTGCAAAAAGCATTGATGATTTTTGATGTAATCACCCTTGCAGCAACAGGCAGTGAAATGAACTGGGGCTCAGTCATTACCAATGAAGAAACGCAACAAAAATATTCGATTCACAGCAACCATTTATTCCCAAAAGTATCAGTCATTAATCCGAAATTACAAGCGACCGTCAGTCGTGATTATTTAGTGTATTCTGCTGCGGATATTATTGCTCATTCTATTGAAGCCTACTTCACGGCTGAATATCGCCCTGAAATTATTGATTTCTTAGTAGAAAGCAATATTAAAACGGTTATTCGCACCACGGAAATCTTGCTTAATGACCCACAAGATCTCAATGCACGTAGTGAATTTGCCTGGGCGGCTACACTTGCGTTAAATGGTTTAACGCATTTAGGTATCTCACCTTACGGTTTCCCAAATCATATGATTGAGCATTCCATGAGTGCGATTTCAGATGTGCCACATGGCGCTGGGCTTTCCGTCATTATGCCTGCGTGGATGCAATGGTATCAATCTCAAAGACCTGCTCAATTCAAACGCTTTGCTAAAGAAATATTTGGCCTAGATAATGCTGAAGAGGGTATCTTCGTCTTAAAAGCTTGGTTTGATAAAATCGGCACACCAACTCGTCTTGAACAACTTGGTATTGATGATAAAACCTTAGCTGAAATTGTCGATAATGCGGCTCAAACTGCAATCAGAGCGAAAGTGGAAAAAACGTATACCAAAGAAGCTATTGAAGCCATTTTTGCTTTAGCGAAGTAATCTCTCATAAAAAAGAGCGGTCAAATTCAAAATATAATAAAATTTGAGCGCTCTTTTTATATTCTCAATATTTCACTTATTGAAAGCATGTAAAAAATAACCGCACTTTAGTTACCCAAAGTGCGGTTAATTTGAATTAAGTTTTAACGCTTAATTATAGTGAAGCTTGATCAACAGCCACACCAGCACCCATAGTTGTAGAGATGCTTACTTTCTTGATAAAGATACCTTTTGCAGTAGTTGGTTTTGCTTTGTTTAAAGCAGCCAATAATGCTTGAAGGTTTTCTTTTAATTGAACTTCAGAGAAGTTTGCTTTACCAATTGTTGTGTGGATGATACCGTTTTTATCGTTACGATAACGGATCTGACCAGATTTAGCATTTTTAACTGCTTCAGCAACGTTTGGTGTTACGGTACCAACTTTAGGGTTTGGCATTAAACCACGTGGGCCTAATACTTGACCTAATTGACCAACAACACGCATTGCATCAGGAGAAGCGATAACAACGTCAAAGTTCATTTCGCCTTTTTTGATTTCTTGCCCTAATTTGACATAGAGTTTGGTGATTTTACCCGAAACTTGGGCACCAACATCAACTTCATTCACGCTTTCAACTGAACCAGAAGCGACAACGGTTTTTTCCACATTGCCACGTGTAACGGATTCCGTCAGATAAGTCGTTTCTTGTTTGCTATTGCTTGAGAAAAAATAATAAGCTGCGCCAGCAGCAACGGCTAATCCAAGTAAAATAAAAAAGCGTTTTTTCATAAAGACTTTGTTATCCTAAATAAAAATGAACGTTTGTTCAGTAAAGGGGTATTCTAAAGGTAAACTTTTCAGTTTGCACGAAAAATCTTCAAGTTAGACCTAAAAATCCTCAAAAATTCAGTATTAATTTAATGAAAGTGCGGTTAGTTTTGGGATCAAATTCACAACGCCAGACTTTTCGTATAGAATGGGGAAATTATTTTCAATTTATTGAGAAATTTATGAGCAATACAGAACACACTCTAGAAAATGCGGAAAATACCCGCACACACAATTTCATTACTCAAATTATTGATGAAGATTTAGCTTCGGGTAAACACAAAAGTGTTCATACTCGTTTCCCGCCTGAGCCAAATGGCTATTTGCATATTGGCCACGCAAAATCGATTTGCTTAAACTTTGGGTTAGCAAAAGAATATAACGGTTTATGTAACCTACGTTTTGACGATACCAATCCGGTGAAAGAAGACGTGGAATATGTGGATTCCATTAAAGCCGATGTGGAATGGTTAGGCTTTAAATGGGAAGGCGAGCCGCGTTATGCGTCTGATTACTTCGATGCACTTTATGGTTATGCGATTGAGTTAATCGAAAAAGGTTTAGCGTATGTGGATGAACTTTCTCCAGATGAAATGCGTGAATATCGCGGTACATTAACTGAGCCAGGTAAAAACAGCCCATATCGTGATCGTAGTGTCGAAGAAAACTTAGCGTTATTCGAAAAAATGAAGAACGGTGAGTTTGCGGAAGGTACATTAAGTCTTCGTGCGAAAATCGACATGGCATCGCCATTTATGGTCATGCGCGATCCTGTGCTTTATCGTATTAAATTTGCGAGCCATCACCAAACTGGTGATAAATGGTGCATTTACCCAATGTACGATTTTACTCACTGTATCTCTGATGCGATTGAGCGTATTACACACTCTCTATGTACATTAGAATTCCAAGACAACCGTCGTTTATATGACTGGGTGTTGGACAATATTAGTATTGAACGTCCATTACCGCATCAATATGAATTCTCTCGTTTAAATTTAGAAGGCACGTTAACGTCTAAACGTAAGTTATTGAAATTAGTAAACGACGGTATTGTGGATGGTTGGAATGACCCGCGTATGCCAACGATTTCAGGTTTACGTCGTCGTGGTTATACCCCGGCTTCATTACGTGAATTCTGTCGTCGTATCGGTGTGACTAAACAAGATAACGTCGTAGAGTATTCTGCACTTGAAGCGTGTATTCGTGAAGATTTAAATGAAAACGCACCACGCGCAATGGCGGTGATTGATCCTGTTCGTGTTGTGATTGAAAACTTTGAAGGCGAAGAAACCTTAACGGCGCCAAATCACCCAAATCGTCCAGAATTAGGTGAGCGTCAATTACCGTTTACGAAAGAGCTTTACATTGATCGTGCAGACTTCCGTGAAGAAGCGAATAAACAATATAAACGCTTAGTATTAGGTAAAGAAGTGCGTTTGCGCAACGCCTACGTGATCAAAGCTGAACGTGTCGAAAAAGATGCGAATGGTGAAATTACCACAATTTTCTGTACTTACGATCCTGAAACTTTAGGTAAAAATCCGGCTGATGGCCGTAAAGTGAAAGGGGTAATCCACTGGGTATCTGCAGTACATAATCACCCAGCAGAGTTCCGTTTATACGAGCGTCTTTTCACCGTACCAAACCCTGGTGCAGCAGAAGAAATCGAAAGCGTATTAAATCCAACCTCTTTAGTGGTGAAACACGGTTTTGTAGAACAAAGCCTTGCAAATGCAGAACCTGAAAAAGGTTATCAATTTGAACGCGAAGGTTATTTCTGTGCGGATAATAAAGACAGCCGTCCAGAGCACTTAGTGTTTAACTTAACCGTAAGCTTAAAAGAAGGCTTCTAATTCTAAACAACAAAGTGCGGTCAAAAATCACGTAAATTTTGACCGCACTTTTTTATTGGTTTCACTATGCAATTTGAATCTCATTTTTGGCAAAAAAAATCGCTCCTTGAAATGACGGAATCCGAATGGGAAGCATTATGTGATGGTTGTGGTAAATGCTGCT
>JABZOY010000068.1:0-9145 GCA_015255025.1 Haemophilus sp. | reverse complement strand
CTTTAACATTCACATTTTTCACCACGCGCAATAAATAACGAGGGCACGCTTCTGGCGCTTTTAATTCAATTTGAACTTTATCTGAAATCGTTGCAGGTACGGCATCAAAGTGCGGTTGATTAACAACTTGTTTATTCACCACACCAACTTCACGCGCAACACCTGCAATACTTAAACAATCTGCACGGTTTGGCGTTAAACTAATTTCAATGGCTTTATCATCTAAATCTAAATATTCACGTAGATTTGTACCCACTGGTGCATCTAACGGTAGCTCAATAATACCATCTGCATCCACATCAATGCCTAATTCAGAGAATGAGCAAAGCATCCCTTCTGAGGGTTGGCCACGTAATTTAGTCTTCTTAATTTTAAAATCACCAGGTAATACCGCACCTTCAGTTGCACATGCCACTTTTAAACCTTGACGGCAATTTGGTGCACCACAAACGATATCTAATAAACGGTCGCCACCAACATTTACTTTAGTGACACGTAATTTGTCTGCATCTGGGTGCTGCGCACATTCAACAACTTCACCTACAACCACACCGGTAAAGTCGCCAGCTACCTTTTCAACGCCATCAACTTCTAAACCAAGCATCGTGATTTGATCACATAACTGCTCTGTTGAAATTGATGGATTAACCCATTCTCTCACCCAATTTTCGCTAAATTTCATTATCTCTGTATCCTTTATTGATGAACGTGTTACGTTCTAAATTAATCATTATCGTCAATTTAACCAAACGGTTAATTACTTAAATTGTTTTAAAAAACGTAAGTCGTTTTCAAAGAATGAACGTAAATCTGTGACGTTGTAGCGTAACATGGTTAAACGCTCAACCCCCATGCCTACTGCGAAGCCAGAATATTCATTTGGATCAATACCTACGTTACGTAACACATTAGGATGCACCATACCACAACCTAATACTTCTAACCATTTACCGTTTTTGCCCATTACATCGACTTCTGCAGAAGGTTCAGTAAATGGGAAATAGGAAGGACGGAAACGAACTTGTAAATCTTCTTCAAAAAATGCACGTAAGAAATCGTGTAATAAGCCTTTTAACTCGGTGAAGTTTGCTTTTTTATCTACATAAAGCAATTCAATTTGATGGAACATTGGTGTGTGTGTTTGATCGTAGTCGTTACGATATACACGACCAGGTGCCATTATACGAATAGGCGGCTGCATTTTTTCCATGGTACGAATTTGCACACCTGAGGTTTGTGTACGAAGTAATAATTCAGGATTAAACCAGAATGTATCGTGATCAGCACGTGCTGGGTGATGTTTAGGGATATTTAATGCATCGAAATTGTAATAATCACTTTCAATTTCGGGACCGGTTTCCACAGAAAAACCTAACTCTGAAAAGAATTTTGTTACGCGATTGATGGTAATGGTCACAGGGTGTAAACCACCAGTTTCTGTTTTACGACCAGGAAGGCTCACATCAATACGTTCTTTCTCTAATTTCGCATTGAGTTCAGCTTGTTCCCATTCTGCTTTTTTAGCATTTAAAAAATCTAACGCAGCTTGTTTCGCTTCATTGATTTTAGCGCCCATTGCAGGACGCTCTTCCGCTGCAACATTACGCAATTCCTGCATAAGTTGGGTAAAATGCCCTTTTTTACCAAAATATTCCACACGAATTTCATCTAATGTGGTTAAACTTTTATTTTCGATTTGTTCAATCGCCGATTTTGCTTTCTCAACAAGATCTTTCAGATGTTGCATAGTTTCCCCTGATTATCTTTTCTAACTAAAATACACCTAATGATAATACTAACTCATTAAAAAATCACGCGTTTATTGGTGAATTGATGTTTCAGATGAAAAATGACAAAATTTTTTGCTATTTTTTGAGATATATCACAGTAATTTTTAACGCTTTCGTTAGAATGAAGAAGAATCGACCATGTCTAGGAGGCGTATTATGTGGAAATCAATTTCTCAAGTCTTAGCTGATCAATTTGGTGCTTACTATAACATCAAAGAAAAAAACAAAGTGCCTGGTGGCGAAGTAAATGAAACTTGGCTTATTACAGATGGAATCCAACCTGTCTTTGTTAAAGTGAATGAACGGTCCTATCGTTCAATGTTTCGTGCAGAAGCTGACCAATTAAACCTACTAGGCAAAACCAATACAATTCGACTTCCGCAAGTATATGGCGTAGGCTGTTCTCAAAACCATAGTTTCTTGTTATTAGAAGCGCTTCCTATTACTCAACAAACCAATGCAACGCCACATTTTGCAGAAGAATTAGCAAAACTCCATCAAGTATCTGGCACTAAAAACTATGGATTAGATTTTGATACTTGGCTTGGCCCTGAGTATCAACCGAATAAATGGAATGGAAGTTGGGCAAAATTTTTTGCAGAACAACGTATTGGATGGCAATTACAACTCTGCAAAGATAAAGGTTTAGACTTTGGTGATATTGATTTAATTATTGAAAAAGTAAAACACAAACTTTCAAAACATAATCCTAAACCTTCTTTGTTACATGGTAACTTATGGATTGAGAATACCGCTATCGTAGGTAATCAAACCTTTACTTATGATCCTGCTTGCTACTGGGGGGATAGAGAATGTGATTTAGCATTCAGTGAGCTTTTCCAACCGTTCTCAGCTGAATTCTATGAAATTTATGACCGCACTTTCCCACTTGATAAAGAAGGTTTTGAAGAAAGAAAACACCTTTATCAGCTCTATTATCTGCTAAATTTCAGTCATCGTTTTAATGGAAGCTATATCAACTTAACCACTAAATTGATTGAAGAACTTCTACTTGAATAATTTCTTAAACATCAGATAAAAAAAGAGCGTAATTTTCATTACGCTCTTTTTATCTTCTCTATCTATTATTTTTGATAAAGAGGTGCTGGACCTTGAGTTCCGCCGTTAACTTGACCACCTTCTTGTAATTTTAATACAGAACCAGAAGCAGTGATTTCTACACGACGGTTTGGACGTAAACAGTCTTTCTCAGCTTTACTTGCGTGTTTGTAACCATTACAAGCTTTAACTTGTGGCACTTTACCGTAACCAACAGCTGTAATTTCAGATGTTACGCCATCTTCAATTAAACGAGCTTTAACACGGTTTGCACGACGTTGAGAAAGATCTAAGTTGTAAGCATCAGAACCTAAACGGTCAGTATAACCTGCAACTTTAACTTCTTTAGCACCAGTTTCTTTTAATTGTGCAGCAACGTTATCAACAACTTCTTTACCACGTGGAGTTAAAGTATCTTTATCGAAGTCGAATAAGAAGTCACCACTTAAAGTAAATGCTGAGTTGCCATTACAACCATTTGGATACCAGAAGAAGCTTTGAGCATTGTGGTTTTTGTCAAATAATATTTTGTATTGACAAATTTTGTGAACACCGTTCTCACGATAGTTGAACGCATAATCCCACTCTTCAACACCGTATAAACCTTCAGAGAAGTGCGGACGACCGATTAGGTTATATAATTGGTCTTTGTTCATACCACGTTCGATCATACGAACGTTATCCCAGTTTGGCCATGAACCAAATTGGCTACCGTCATGGTTGAAACCAGCTTTATCAATCTTAGGCCATACGAGTTGTGGTACTTGTTGACCATCAACTTCTTTATATTCTGGAGTACCAGCTTCTGTAACTTTGCTTAAGTTACCACAAGCAGCAACTGTCGCTACTGCTACTGCAGATAATAAAATACGAGATAATTTCATTTCTTTACCTTTTTACTGTTAAGGTGCAATCCTTGCAAGAAGAACCTACACAACTAAACTTTATAAATTTTACAAATAAAACTATAAAAAGTTTCATGGCGTATGGTAGTCATAATTCTTTAACTTGTAAATAAAAAAACATTAAAAAATGATTTTTTATGGAACTTTTTTGTAAAGTTGTGTAAAGAGTTGTCAAATAAGTAAATTTTTTTCTTATTGAATAAAATCCTGTCCATTTTTTGTTAAATTTCGATGGATTATTCCCTCAATACTCTCTTCAGCTTGCTTACCTATTTTTTGTAAAAGTGGCTTTTTCACTTTATATTTCACAGCGATCACTGACTTATCTTTCATTTTTTCAAGAATAATATCATCGCTAGTTGCTAACTCATCGACTAACTGAAGCTCTAGCGCTTGCTGACCGAACCAATGCTCACCAGTTGCGACTTTATCGACATCTAAGTGCGGTCGATTTTGAGTGACAAATTGTTTAAATAATTGATGAGTTTCTTCAAGTTCTGCTTGGAATTTCTGTTTCCCTTTTTCGGTATTTTCACCTAACACTGTGACGGTGCGTTTAAATTCTCCCGCTGTCATCACATCAACATCGACATCATGTTTTTTCAACAAACGATGAATATTGGGAATTTGCGCAACCACTCCAATAGAACCAATGATCGCAAAAGGTGCGGAAACAATTTTATCTGCCACACAAGCCATCATATAGCCACCACTTGCAGCAACCTTATCTACGGCAACCGTTAATTTAATCCCTTTTTGTTTTAAGCGAGCTAACTGTGAAGCAGCCAAACCATAACCATGAACAACACCACCAGGGCTTTCTAAACGTAGCAAGACCTCATCATCGGCTTTTGCCACATTAATAATCGCTGAAATTTCCTCTCGAAGTGCGGTCGTTTCGGATGCAGAAATATCACCTTTAAAATCGAGCACATAAACACAAGGTTTAGGCGTTTCTTTCTCACCATTTTTTAATTTCGCTTTTAACGCCTTTGCCTCTTGCTTTTTCGCTTTTTTCTCAGCTTTTTCTGCTTGTTTAAGTTCTTCTTCTGAAAGCTGAAAATCGCGCAAATGCTTTACCGTTTCCTTAAATTCTTCTGAGAGATCTGTCACGACCAATTCACCATGATGTGTTGCATTACGCTGTCTTGCTGAAATAATCATTGCAACAATAGCGGCAATCACAAGTAAAATCGTTAAAATCTCTAAAATAAAAATGCCATAGCCGGTCAAAATATCAGACCACATAGTTTTCTCCTAAAATAAAGTGAAGGCGTTATTTTACTGTGCAAGCCCGATTTACACTAACTTTTTATGGAAAATTTTGCGATTTAAGGTAAACTAACGCAGTTTTATTGCCTAATTTATAATGAATTACAGAGGTTTATATGTCTAAAGTTGCATCCATTGTCGATGTGTTACAAGGTAAAGTCGCTATTGGCGAAAAAGTTACCGTACGTGGCTGGGTTCGTACCCGTCGTGATTCTAAAGCAGGTCTTTCCTTCCTCGCTGTTTATGACGGCTCTTGCTTTGATCCTATTCAAGTCATCGTCAATAACGATATTGAAAATTATGAAAGTGAAGTATTACGCTTAACAACGGGCTGCTCTGTTATCGTAACCGGTACTATTGTTGAGTCACCTGCTGAAGGTCAAGCTGTTGAACTTCAAGCTGAAAAAGTAGAAGTGACAGGGTTCGTAGAAGATCCTGATACTTATCCAATGGCAGCAAAACGTCACTCAATTGAATACTTACGTGAAGTAGCTCACTTACGTCCTCGTACCAATATTATCGGTGCTGTAGCGCGTGTTCGTCACTGTTTAGCGCAAGCGATTCATCGTTTCTTCCATGAGCAAGGTTTCTATTGGGTGGCTACCCCATTAATTACTGCATCAGATACTGAAGGTGCGGGTGAAATGTTCCGTGTTTCAACGCTTGATTTAGAAAATCTTCCTCGTGGTGAAGATGGTAAAGTCGATTTCAGTCAAGACTTCTTCGGCAAAGAATCATTTTTAACCGTTTCAGGCCAGTTAAATGGTGAGACTTACGCGTGTGCATTAAGCAAAATCTATACTTTCGGTCCAACATTCCGTGCTGAAAATTCAAATACAACTCGTCACCTTGCAGAATTCTGGATGGTTGAACCTGAAGTCGCTTTTGCAACACTTGCTGACAATGCTAAATTAGCAGAAGACATGTTGAAATACGTGTTCCGTGCAGTACTTGCTGAGCGCAAAGATGACTTGAAATTCTTTGAAAAACATGTAGATAAAGATGTGATTACTCGTTTAGAAAACTTTGTAAACTCTGATTTTGCTCAAATCGACTATACCGATGCGATTGATGTATTATTAAAATCAGGTAAAAAATTCGAGTTCCCAGTATCTTGGGGTATCGATTTATCTTCTGAACATGAACGTTTCTTAGCAGAAGAATATTTCAAATCACCTGTTGTTGTGAAAAACTATCCGAAAGATATCAAAGCCTTCTATATGCGTTTAAATGACGATGGTAAAACTGTAGCTGCAATGGATGTTCTCGCACCTGGAATTGGTGAAATCATCGGTGGTTCACAACGTGAAGAACGTTTAGACGTATTAGATAAACGTATGGAAGAAATGGGCCTAAATCCTGAAGATTACTGGTGGTATCGTGATCTTCGTAAATATGGTACTGTACCACATTCAGGTTTCGGTCTTGGTTTTGAACGCTTAATTGTTTATGTAACTGGCGTACAAAATATTCGCGATGTGATTCCATTCCCTCGCGCACCAAGAAATGCAAATTTCTAAAAATATTGTTTAAATTGACCGCACTTTCTTTAAAGTGCGGTCATCATTTTAGGCGATAAATTTATCCCCTATTTTATTTATTGTGTTTGAATCAATCTTTCAAATACATCATATTAAGGAAAGTAGAAATGGACAAAATTAAACAACTCTTTGCAAACAACTACAGTTGGGCGCAAAGAATGAAAGAAGAAAATTCCACTTATTTTAAAGAACTTGCCGATCACCAAACACCTCATTATCTTTGGATTGGCTGCTCTGATAGCCGTGTTCCTGCTGAAAAACTCACAAATCTTGAACCGGGCGAATTATTTGTTCATCGTAATGTTGCTAACCAAGTTATTCATACGGATTTTAACTGCCTTTCAGTTGTACAATATGCCGTTGATGTACTCAAAATTGAACATATTATTATTTGCGGTCATACAAATTGTGGTGGTATTAAAGCAGCGATGCAAGATCACGATCTAGGGTTAATCAATAACTGGTTGCTCCATATTCGTGATATTTGGTTTAAACACGGGCATCTATTAGGCAATCTTTCAGCAGAAAAACGTTCAGATATGCTCACTAAATTAAATGTTGCAGAGCAAGTTTATAACCTAGGACGTACATCTATCGTAAAAAGTGCTTGGGAACGTGGACAAAAACTCTCCCTACATGGCTGGGTATATGATGTAAATGATGGATTCTTAGTAGATCAAGGTGTTATTGCAACCAGTCGGGAAACTCTTGAAATCTCTTACCGTAATGCGATTGCTCGCCTATCTAGCCTCGCGGAAGAAGATATCCTGAAAAAAGAACTTCCAGAAAACGAAGAATAAAAAAAGTGCGGTTAAATCTAATGAAATTTAACCGCACTTTTTATTTCAAACTTACTATTTAACTAGCTCTGTTTGCATATACATCAAACGATCAATATTCGTTAAATAATGTCCTAACTCTTGGGATTCTGGCTTATGAATATAAGGGATTTTACCTAGCAAAGGCGCATCAATCTGAGCCTCTAAAATATCTACCACCTCTTTATAATGCCCTAAACAAGGGTTAATTCGATTTGCAATCCAGCCTAATAAAGGAACGCCAAGCTGTTTAATCACTTGAGCTGTCAGCAATGCATGGTTAATACAGCCTTCTTTGATACCAACAACCAACACAACAGGCATTTTATGCTCAACAACCCAATCAGCAAAACTCTTACCTTCTGCCATTGGTGTGAGTAACCCAAATGAACCTTCCACGACAACAGATTGATATTTTTGAACTAATATCGTTAAGGCTTGATTAATCTTACTTAATTTAATGCGTGATTTATCTCGAGTCAGCATCGGCAAGGAATGAGCAAAAGTATAGCTATTTACTTCTTGATAAGATACTGGCTCATTCGTTGCATCCATTAAAGCTAACACGTCTGAATTATTTTCAGCATCATAATCTGTTTGGGATTCATTAGACTGATTTTCGACAGGATAAATCCCCTCTTCACAGCTACAAGCAATCGGCTTATAACCCACAATTCGCACGCCCTTTGCTTGTAATGCCTGAATAATGGCACGACAGGCGGTGGTCTTACCCACGTCAGTATCTGTACCTGCCACAAAGAAACTACTCATTTTTATTCTCCTTTTAAAAGTGCGGTCAATTCTAAAGGAGTTTTTTGAGGAAAATATTGAGATAAAGCAAGATTTGGATATTTTTAGGAAAAAATAAAAGGCTTATTTGATCTCACTCAAACTATTAAACAAGCCATCATCTTGTTTTGGCATTTGAAGATAAAATCCTTGCTGAGTAATTTTTTCCATTACCTCGTTTTTATCTGCATGAACAAGCGGTTTGCTTCCTTTCAAATTAAATGGCATAAGAAACTGAGGCTTACCAAAACTTTGTATTAATACGTCTGGTACAGCTGAAAAATCATCTCGTTTCGAAATATAGAGATAGCAGCCTGGTTTACGTAAACTTTTATAAATTGCACATAACATTTTATTGCTCCAAAAGAAAAACCTACCAGATAATCTCTGATAGGTTTTCATTTTACAAAAGTTTAATTATTTAGTCACAGCATCTTTCACTTCAGCTGCTTTGTCAGATGTAGCATCTTTTGCTTCAGCCGCTTTATCCGCTGCCGCATCTTTTATTTCAGCTGCTTTATCTACTACAGCATCTTTTGTTTCTGAAGCTGAGTTTTTTGCTGCTTCCATTTTAGAAGACATTGCGTCTTTTGCTTCAGCCATTTTATCTGCTGCGGCATCTTTCATTTCAGCTGCTTTATCTACTACTGCTTCTTTTGTTTCAGCCATTTTATTTGCAGCTGAATCTTTTGCGTCAATTGCCGCATTTTTAACATCAGTTGCAACTTCTTTTGCTGCATCTTTAACATCAGTTGCAGCTTCTTTTGCTGCATCTTTAATTTGTGTTGCTGCATTTGCTGTTGCATCTTTTGCTGCTTCAACTTTTTGAGCTGTTTCTTGTTTATCGAAACAACCTGTTACGGCTAAAGATGCACCTAATACTAATACGGCTAATACTGATTTTTTCATTGTCATTCTCCATTTTATAATTAAGAATTAATCCAAAGCCATTTGCTTTGTGCGGCCTAGTT
>JABZOY010000067.1:0-9150 GCA_015255025.1 Haemophilus sp. | reverse complement strand
CTTCAGGATAATACAAGGCGAATGCAAGTGGTGGAGTGAAGGCGGCAACAGTCAGTGCTAAACGGTTGTGTGGCAATTTGTAACGTTTAAATAAATCGCCTAAACCTTCAAATACCCCTAGCATCACACCTAGGAAAGAAGTAATTAATGCAAGTGCAGAGAACACACGTACGATTTCACCCATAATGTGGGAGTTCGTGATTTGACGTGTTGCATTAACTAAGCCGTTAAGGGTTGGATCCGCTTGGAGTACTTGCACGAATTCATTTTGGCTTAATACACCGTGAGTCGCTAATTGCCACACTAAATAAGCCACCAGTGGAATCGCTGTACCAATTAAAATCGCTTTACGGAATTGAGTAACACTACCATCTAAATAGCTGTTTACGCTGCCCATGATGATGTGGAAGCCAAAGGAGGTAAAGAAAATTGGCGCCGCAGAGATCACGAAAGCATAATTTAAAGGTAAGGCCATCAGGTTATCGACAGACACTTTTGGTAACATCATGAATAACACAAAAGCAAAGGCAATTAATTTACCGATGAACAGAATACGAGTGGCACCATCAACACCTCTTGTACCGACAACTACAAAGGCACCGAGTACGACGGTAAATAAAATGATTGAAAGTTCGGAGGAAAGACTTTCAAAGCCAAAAGCGGTTGGTAAGCCTGATAATAGTGAGCCGCCCCCGGTGATGTAGGCCGCTGAAAGGGCATAAAGTAAAATGAGCAAGCTAAAAGTCGCTAAGACACGCCCAGTGATACCAAAGTATTTTTCAGCGAGAGTGGCTACGCCATCATTCAGGCGATCAGCTGTTTGATACACTTCAACAAAAAGTAACCCGCTGTAAACCAAAAGCGCCCATAAGCCGACTAGTAATAAAACGGTATAACCAAAACCAATTCCGGCAGAGGTTAATGGCATCGCGAGCATTCCTGCTCCGATGGTCGTGCCTGCAATGATTAAGGCACTGCCGAATGTTTTGTTCTTTAGCATAAAATTGTCCTCCGAGTATAAAATTGAAAAATGAGGTTAAAGCTGACCGCACTTTTCTTTGTAATGATAGCGGCAAACCGAAAGATAAGAGTCATTTCCACCAATTTGGATTTGTTCCCCTTCCTTAATGACTTCACCTTGTTCATTTAAACGTAAAACGAAATTGGCTTTACGCCCACAATAACAGATTGTTTTTAATTCTTCTAGTTGATCTGCCCAAGCAAGTAAATACTTACTGCCTTCAAATAGCTCTGCCTGGAAGTCTGTCCGTAAGCCATAGCAAAGCACTGGAATCTTCAGTTTATCTACAATATCGCTTAATTGATACACTTGTTGTTTCGTTAAAAACTGGGCTTCGTCAACCAAAACACAATGAATTTTTTCTTGTTGTAAACGTTGACTCACTTCAGTAAAGAGGTCCGTTGTCGATGTAAATAAATTCGCCTCTTCGTGAATACCAATACGCGATGTGACTTTGCCGACACCAAAGCGGTCATCAATCGCTGCCGTATAAACCATGGTGTTCATATTGCGTTCACGATAGTTATAGGAAGACTGCAGTAAAGTAGTTGATTTGCCCGCATTCATCGTCGAGTAGTAAAAATAGAGTTTTGCCATTATTTAATCACCCATTTCCAGAAATAATAGGCGATGAATCCTGCAACAGGTGGACAGGCAGCTAACATAAAGGTCCCGTAAGTGGCACCGCCTCCTACCATTTTTCCTGCTTCAGCAAGAGCGTCAACAATATCACTGCTTGGCGTGGTAAAAATCCATGCACCAATAATCGCGAGCATCAAAAAACAAGCGATACCGGCTGCACGCATGGCTCTTACTTTAATCATATTTTCCATATTTTTTCCTTAAATTGCAGGGAGTTCGGCCATTGCCCAACGAGGTTTGACATCAATGGCGAGATCGCTGTGCTGACCTTGGTTTAAACGTAAAAAGCCCGTATAGGCAATCATGGCGCCGTTATCGGTACAAAATTGAGGTTGCGGATAAAATACTTCACCACCAAGATTTTTCATCATAGTACCAAGAGTTTCACGTAATTTTTTGTTTGCACTCACCCCGCCAGCAATGACTAAGCGTTTGTAGCCCGTTTCTTTTAAGGCGCGTTTACATTTGATTGCAAGTGTATCGACGACAGAATCTTGGAAGGCAAAGGCAATATCAGCTTTGGTTTGTTCAGTTAATTCGCCTTCTTGTTTGATCGCCTGATTAATGGTGTTTGCTGCTGAGGTTTTTAAACCTGAAAAGCTAAAATCAAGTCCAGGTCGATCCGTCATTGGTCGAGGGAACACAAAGCGATCTTTTGATCCTTTTTCGGCTAAACGTGAAAGTGCCGCACCACCAGGATAATCTAACCCTAATAATTTCGCGGTTTTATCAAAGGCTTCGCCTGCCGCATCATCAATGGATTCGCCAATGACTTCATATTTTCCTACGCCATCAACGCGCACTAATTGTGTGTGCCCACCAGAAACTAAGAGGGCAATGAATGGAAAGTGCGGTCGGTTTTCATCAAGCATTGGAGCAAGTAGATGACCTTCCATGTGGTGTACGCCAATAGCGGGCACATTCCAGGCATAAGCCAGTGAACGCGCGATCGTTGCGCCCACTAATAATGCGCCCACTAAACCAGGACCGCTTGTATAGGCGATACCATCAATTTGATCAGCGGTTAAATTGGCTTCTTCTAATGCGGCTTTAATTAATGGTGCTGTTTTGCGAATGTGATCGCGAGAAGCCAGTTCTGGCACCACACCGCCGTAATCCGCATGCAAGGCAATTTGCGTGTAGAGTTGATTAGCAATTAAGCCTTTGTCTTCATCATAAATCGCGACACCTGTTTCATCACAGGAGGTTTCGATTCCTAAAATACGCATTTTCTTCTCATTTTATTAAAAAAATTGGCAAAGATTTTACCTTGTTTAGCCCACTTAAACCAGTTCAAACGCCAATTTTTCAGCAAATAGGCGATCTTTCCTTTGCTTTTGCAGGGAAGATCGATTAGAATTGCGTCCTTTATTGAATTTGCCGTTCATTCGGCAGTAATAAAAATTTAAAATTGCAATTAAATTAAACTCATTGAGGTGATTGGCTTATGCCTGTAATTAAAGTACGTGAAAACGAATCATTCGACGTAGCTTTACGTCGTTTCAAACGCTCTTGCGAAAAAGCTGGTATTTTAGCAGAAGTTCGCGCTCGTGAATTCTATGAAAAACCAACTACAATCCGTAAACGTGAAAAAGCAACACTTGCTAAACGTCACGCTAAACGTAACGCTCGCGAAAACGCGCGCAATACCCGTTTATACTAATTTGTAGTATTTTCTAACTCGAGTTAAGACAAACCGTGAAACCTTTTGGGTATCACGGTTTTGTTGCTTTAAACTCATCGGAAAAAGTCACGCAAAATCAACCGCACTTTCGCATCGTATTCAAGGAGGCAAGGCAATGAAAGGCTCAATTCCACGCCAGTTTATTGATGATCTGCTCACAAAATCGAATATTGTCGATGTGATTAATGCACGCGTGAAACTCAAAAAAGCGGGACGAGATTATCAAGCTTGTTGTCCGTTTCATCACGAAAAAACACCCTCCTTCACAGTAAGTGAAAAAAAACAATTCTATTATTGCTTTGGTTGTGGCGCGAAAGGCAATGCGATTTCATTTTTAATGGATTATGACAAATTAGAATTTGTTGAAGCCGTTGAAGAACTTGCTGCTTCGGCAGGACTTGAAGTGCCTTATGAAAAACGCCCAAATCAATTCGGCAATAAACCGGATGTGAGCTATCAAACAAAACGTAATTTATACGATTTGATGCAAGAGATTGCGTCGTTTTATCAAGCCCAACTCCCGCTAAATATTCCTGCTCAAAGCTATCTTCAGCAACGTGGTTTATCGCCAGAAATTATTGCTCGTTTTCAAATTGGTTATGTACCCAATGCGATGGATACGGTGTTGCGTCAATTTGGTAAAAATCGAGAAGAACAGAAAAAGCTATTTGATTTAGGTATGCTTTCTCGCAATGATCGTGGCAATGTGTACGATAAATTCCGTAATCGAATTATGTTTCCAATTCGGGATAAACGTGGTCGTACGGTTGCCTTTGGTGGACGTGTTTTAACGGATGAAAAACCTAAATATCTAAACTCACCCGAAACCATTACATACCATAAAGGAAATGAGCTTTATGGATTGTATGAAGCTTTGCAAATCAATGATGAGCCAGAAAAACTATTAGTGGTTGAAGGCTACATGGATGTGGTGGCATTAGCGCAATTTGGTGTGAATTATGCAGTGGCTTCTCTTGGGACATCAACGACATCGGAGCAAATTCAATTATTGTTTCGTTCAACAGAACAAGTTATTTGTTGCTACGATGGTGATAGAGCAGGACGTGATGCCGCTTGGCGAGCCCTTGAAAACGCCTTACCTTATCTGGAAGATGGACGACAAATTAAGTTTATTTTCCTGCCAGATGGAGAAGATCCGGATACTTATATTCGTCAATATGGTAAAGAAAAGTTTGAAGAATATATCGATCAAGCTCAGTCTCTCACAGAATTTTTATTCGCGCATTTAAGTCCACAGGTGGATTTTTCGACGCAAGAAGGACGAGGTAAATTAGTAGCACTCGCGGCGCCTTTAATTCGTCAAATTCCTGGTGATATGTTGCGTTTGTCATTACGCAATATGTTGGCGCAAAAGCTTGGGATCTTTGATCAATCACAGCTTGAAAGCTTAATTCCAAATCAAATAGATAAGGCTGAACCAAAACCTAAAACGCCACAAAAAACCATTAAGAAAACGCCAATGCGTGTGGTGATTTCGCTGTTATTACAGAATTCACAATTAGTGAATCGCATTTCGGATGTGGGTTTACAAGCCTTAAAGCATGAAGCGGGTTACGAATTGCTCGAAAAATTAACCGCACTTTGCCGTGAACGAGAAGGCATTACAACAGGGCAAATCTTAGAATATTTTCGTGATACAGAATTCAGCAAGCCCCTTGAAATATTAGCCTCTTGGGATCATCTATTAGATGACTTAGAAATCATTAATGCATTCTCTCAAAACTATCGTCGATTGAATATTCAAGCGATTGAACGAGATATTGAAATGCTGATTGCAAAAGAAAGGGCGGAAGGATTAACTGATCAAGAGCGAGCAATTTTAGTGAATTTGCTCAAGGGAAAAGAAGAGCAGAAAAAACAGTTAGTTAATCCGTCATAACAATGGTAAAATCTCCTGTTCAAAACAAGGGCTTTTATCTTCCAAAAATAACGCAAAACGGGAATAAAAATGGAACAAAATCAACAATCTACCGCAGAGCAATATTCAGAACAAATTGAACAGCTTATGGAATTAGGTCGTACGCAGGGTTATTTAACCTATGCGGAGATTAATGACTTGCTTCCAGAAGATTTGATCGATCCAGAATATTACGATAAGTTGTTGCAAACTTTACAGCATGATGCGGGTATTCCGGTTCTGGATGAAGCACCGGAAAGTGACGAAATGATGTTGAATGACACGATTCCGGATGAAGATGCAGTGGAAGAAGCAACACAGATTTTGTCAAATGTGGAATCTGAAATCGGCCGTACAACCGATCCTGTGCGTATGTATATGCGTGAAATGGGTACGGTTGATCTTCTTACCCGTGAAGATGAAATCAGCATTGCAAAACGTATTGAGGAAGGGATTGATGAAGTTCAAACAGCAATTGCGGCATACCCAGAAGCGTTAACTGAATTATTAGATAATTATGACCAAGTTGAAGCAGGCAATTATCGTTTGGCTGATTTAATCACAGGCTTTGTGGATCCAAATGTTCCTGAAGAGGAAACGGCGGACATTGATGAAAATTTTGCTGATGAAGATGAAAGTGCCGAATCTGCTGCAGACGTTGATGATGAGAGCGATGAGGAAGATGAAAGCGATAGTAGCTCAAGTTCTGATGACAGCGATTCAGATAACAGCATCGATCCTGAAGTGGCGCGTGAAAGATTTGCCGCATTAAGAGAGCAGCATACTAAAACATTAGCGACTATTGCAAAACACGGTCGTAGTGGTAAACGTGCAAAAGATCAAATTGCTCAACTCGCCGATATTTTTAAACAATTCCGTTTAGTGCCAAAACAATTTGATGTACTTGTTTTATCAATGAAGAATATGATGAAACGTGTACGTTCAGAAGAGCGTCAACTACAAAAAGTATTAGTTGATATTGCGGGTATGCCAAAAGATGAATTTGAGGCACTGATTATTGCTAATGGCAGCAGTGATGCATGGGTAGCAAAAGCATTAAAATCAACGAAAGCTTGGGCAAAACGTTTACCAAAATATGAAGAGCGTATCCGTTTATCTTTAGATAACTTAGCGAATATTGAACAGAATACTAATCTTACCATCCAACAGATGCGTGAGATTTGCGATGCGGTATCTCGTGGTGAACAAAAAGCTCGCCGTGCGAAAAAAGAAATGGTTGAAGCCAACTTACGTTTGGTCATTTCTATTGCGAAAAAATATACCAACCGTGGTTTACAATTCTTGGATTTAATTCAAGAAGGGAATATTGGTTTGATGAAAGCGGTAGATAAATTTGAATACCGTCGTGGTTATAAATTCTCTACTTATGCAACCTGGTGGATTCGTCAGGCCATTACTCGTTCTATTGCGGACCAAGCACGTACAATCCGTATTCCTGTTCATATGATTGAAACGATTAACAAATTAAATCGTATTTCTCGTCAAATGTTACAAGAAATGGGACGTGAAGCCACACCGGAAGAACTTGCTGAGCGCATGGGCATGCCAGAAGATAAAATTCGTAAAGTGCTTAAAATTGCGAAAGAACCTATTTCAATGGAAACCCCAATCGGTGATGACGATGATTCACATTTAGGTGACTTCATCGAGGATTCAACTCTTGAGTTACCATTAGATTCTGCCACTGCACAAAGCTTGAAAGTGGCGACTCATGAAGTGTTAGAAGGGTTAACCCCTCGTGAAGCAAAAGTATTACGTATGCGTTTTGGTATTGATATGAATACCGACCACACGCTTGAAGAAGTGGGTAAACAATTTGATGTAACCCGTGAGCGTATTCGTCAGATTGAAGCGAAAGCATTACGTAAATTACGTCATCCAAGTCGTTCTGAAACCTTAAGAAGTTTCTTAGATGAGTAATTATTCATTCATATAAAAAAGAAAAGGCAGAAATATCTGCCTTTTTTATTTGATTAAATTTGGCTATTTACCACCAAATCACATTCCTTTAAAATATGCACCTTTCGTCATTTTAAAAAACAAAAAAGGAACTTTATGGAAGAATCTCAAGAACTCGAAAAACTGCCGCGAGTGGTTACTGGTGTATTAAAAGTAGTATTAAGTTTTTCACTTATCGCATTGGCTGTCGTGTTGATTATTGCTTTAGCTAAAATCACGTACACTTTAGCGATTATGGTATTTAATACATCAAGCGTTGTGCCTTATGACGTCGCTGAACAAGCCGTGATGTTTTTCTTATACTTCGGTTTTATTGGCCTTATTGTACAATATTTTAAAAGTGGCTATCACTTTCCTTTGCGCTATTTTATTTACGCGGGGATTACCGCCATGTTGCGCCTGATTATTGTGAATCATGAGAGCTCAGTTGATACTATCTTATTCGCTGGCGCGATTTTAATTATGGTTATTGCACTTTGTTTAGTGTTGTATTCCAATAAAATTAAAATTTAAAAGTGCGGTCGTTTTGACCGAGACTTTGGAATGGATTATTCCGGCACAATCCATTCCACTGTCCAACTTCCCGTACCTTCAGGGACGAGCGTTTGGGTTAAATAAGGCAAAATAGATTTCATTTGCTGTTCTAATTGCCAAGGTGGATTAATTACCACCATTCCACTTGCGGTCATACCACGTTGATCGCTATCAGGACGAACAGCCAATTCAATTTTCAAAATTTTACGAATTCCCGTTGCTTCTAATCCTTTAAAAATGCGTTTTGTTTGTTGACGTAGAACCACAGGATACCAAATCGCATAAGTGCCTGTCGCAAAGCGTTTATAACCTTCTTCGATCGCTTTAACCACTAAATCATAATCTTCTTTTAATTCATAAGGCGGATCAATAAGCACTAAACCACGGCGTTCTTTCGGTGGAAGCGTCGCTTTGAGTTGTTGGAAACCATTTTCTGATTTTGTGGTGATATTTTTAAATTCTTTGAAATTATTGCGCAATAATGGAAAATCGCTCGGGTGTAACTCTGTCAGTAATGCACGGTCTTGCGAACGTAATAATTGCGCGGCAATCATTGGTGACCCGGCATAATAACGTAATTCTTTACCGCCATAATTGAGTTTTTTAATGAGAGCCACGTAGCGAGCAACTTCTTCGGGTAAATCTGTTCTTTCCCAAAGTCTCCCAATTCCCTCTTTGTATTCGCCGGTTTTTTCTGATTCGTTAGAACTTAAGCGATAACGACCAACACCAGAGTGGGTGTCGAGATAGTAGAAGCCTTTTTCTTTCAGCGAAAGATTTTCTAGTATTAGCATTAACACAATGTGTTTTAGCACATCGGCATGGTTGCCAGCATGGAAACTGTGACGATAACTTAACATGGTTTGTCCTTTTGACGTAAAAAAGTGCGGTCAAAATTAACCGCACTTTTAGTATTTAAATCAGGGTTAGAATAATTCTTCTGGTTGCGTTGCTGGAATGGCATCTTTAGTTTTACCTGTTCCACCGTTTAGACGTTGTTGTAACTCTGGTGGAACATAATAACCACGCTCTTGCATTTCCGCAATGTAAGTACGTTTAGGCTCAGTACCGACGATAAAGTATTCTTTACGGCCACCACCTTCAGAAAGTAAACCAGAGTTACTGTCAATGGTTTTCTCCATAATGTTTGGAGGAAGATCAAGTTGACGTTCTGGCACATCAGAAAGTGCAGCTTTCATATAAGCAACCCAGGCAGGCATTGCGGTTTTCGCACCCGCTTCACCTTTACCTAATACGCGTTTGTTATCATCGAAACCAACATAGGTCGTTGTCACTAAGTTAGCACCAAAGCCCGCATACCAAGCAACTTTCGCACTATTCGTGGTACCGGTTTTACCGCCGATGTCACTA
>JABZOY010000066.1:0-9299 GCA_015255025.1 Haemophilus sp. | reverse complement strand
GGTTATGGGGATCCGTCACGCCATCAAGTACTAATAAAAGAGGATTTTGTTTACGAGTAAGAAGTTCATCCAAATTATGTTCATTTAGCTCTTTGGCTTCTTGCACACGCGCAATCACACCTTGATGTACTTCACCGTTGGATTTTTTATCTAATGTTTGGCGGTTTACAAATTGCACCGCAATACCTAAAGCATAAAGCTCATTAAGTAAGGGTTGTAGGCGTTTATCTTCACGGCCTTTCAGCACAAAAACTTCAATTAAACGTTCAGGGCTATTTGCTAAAATGCTGTTTACAGCATGGATACCATAGATATTTTCTGACATAGGGTTCTCTTGTTTATTATTTTTTGTCATTATTCTCCCTCTTTAGTAAAGAGGGGGAAGGGGAGATTTGGTTAAAATATTATTTCTTCCGTTTTCTCGTCGGTTTCTTAGAAACGTCTTTATTTTTGACCGCACTTTTACGTTTTTTTGACGCTTTAGGTGGCAGTTCCTTAAAGACTTTTTTTGCTTTTTGTTTCGCCGTTTTGCCCACACGACGTGGTTTTCTGGCACTTTCGACTAAACTGAAATCTACCATTTTTTGTTCTAAATGAACGGCAACTACACGAATTTTTACTTTATCGCCAAGACGGTAGATCATACCACTATTTTCACCGATTAAACGTTGTTTTGCCGCATCAAATTGATAGTAGTCGTTATCTAAAGTGGAAATATGGACTAAGCCGTCAATGAATAAATCATCTAAACGTACGAATAAGCCAAAGCCCGTTACAGATGAGATCACTCCGCTAAATTCAGCGCCCACGTGATCTTGCATATATTCACATTTCAGCCAATCTGCTACTTCGCGAGTGGCATCATCAGCACGGCGTTCGGTCATTGAGCAGTGATCGCCTAATAAATCCATTTCATCAAAAGAATAATGATAGCCGCCAGTATCCGTTGTTTTACGTTTAGCGCCTTTTTCTTTCGCTAATAAATACTTAATCCCACGATGTAGGGTTAAATCTGGATAGCGACGAATCGGGGAAGTAAAGTGTGCATATTCTTCTAACGCCAAACCAAAGTGGCCGATATTATCCGCATGATAAACCGCTTGGCTTAATGAGCGAAGTAGCATGGTTTGGATAAGCTCGTGATCTGGGCGATCTTTCACTTGCTCTAACAATTTCGCATAATCTTTTGTGGTCGGTTTCATGCCGCCTTCAAGGCTTAAACCGCATTCACTTAAGAATGCACGGAAAGACGTCAGTTTTTCTTCACTCGGTGTGGCATGAATACGATATAGCGCAGGCTCTTTATGTTTTTCCATAAAGTTTGCGGCGGCAATATTCGCTAGGATCATACATTCTTCAATGATTTTGTGCGCATCATTTCGAACAACAGGTTCAATGCGATCAATTCGTCCCATGGCATTGAAAATAAATTTGGTTTCAATGGTTTCAAAATCGATGGCACCACGTTGTTTACGGGCATTGAGTAACGCTTGATAGAGATGATGCAATTCTTCTAAATGTGGCACAAGCCCTTGATAACGCGTGCGGAGCTCATCATCGCCGTCTAAAATTGCCGCGACTTTCGTATAGGTTAAACGTGCATGAGAATTCATTACCGCTTCATAAAAACGATAATCCGTGAGTTTACCCTTTGCAGAAATGTGCATTTCACACACCATACACAAGCGATCAACTTGTGGATTCAGTGAACACAATCCGTTGGATAAAATCTCCGGCAGCATTGGCACAACACGATTTGGGAAGTAAACGGAGTTACCTCGGTTATAAGCTTCAGTATCTAATGCAGAACGTAAACGCACATAGTAGCTGACATCGGCAATTGCCACCCAAAGCTTCCAGCCTTTACCACTTTTTTCGCAATATACGGCATCATCAAAATCGCGCGCATCTTCGCCATCAATGGTAACCAGTGGTAGATTGCGTAAATCCACACGGCCTTTTTTCGCTTCTTCAGGCACTTCTTCCGTGAATTTTTTAACGTATTTTTCGACCGCACTTGGGAATTGGTGAGGAATGTCATGATTACGAAGGGCGATCTCCACCTCCATCCCTTTTGCCATATTGTCACCCAGAATTTCAGTGATGATGCCAATCGGTTGAGTAAAGGAGGCAGATCGTTCTTGCAATTCAACCACGACAACTTGTCCCATTCGAGCCCCATTGCGGTGTTCATTAGGGACTAAAATATCTCGTCCGATACGACTGTCATCAGGCACCACATAGCTAAAACCATTTTCTAAGAAGAAACGGCCGACAATTTGTTTTTTGCGACTTTCAAGTACACGAACAATACGGACTTCACGACGACCACGGCGATCTAAGCCTGCAGGTTGAGCTAATACAAAATCACCATGCATTACACGTTGCATTTGGTGATGAGGAATAAAGAGATCTTCTTTTTTGCCTTCGACTTGTAAAAAGCCATAGCCTTCGCGATGGCCAATAACCATACCTTTGAATAAATCCAATTTTTCAGGCAAGGCATAGCGTTTACGTTTAGTGAAAACTAACTGTCCATCATTTTCCATAGCGCGCAAGCGGCGACGCATAGCTTCTTGTTGTTCGTCACTTTTAATTGAAAGTGCGGTCAGAATTTCTTCCCGACTCATCGGGGCATTATTTTCACGGATAATTTGCAGAATGTAGTCTCTGCTTGGGATCGGATTACCGTATTTTGCTAATTCTTTTTGATAATTCGGATCCGCTTTTTTAAAAGATTTTTTGGTCATTTATCGTTTATTTTATGATTAATTTCTAAGTTGTGGGGTAGTTTACAGGTTAAAGGGGGGAATGCAAGCTCGTTATGGGGCGTTTGTGGCAGGACGGTTTACGGCAAACAAAAACCGCACCAAAGTGCGGTTTTATTTTTAAGCTGTTTTAGTGCTTTAATTACGCTAATTTTTTGATTTGAGCAGCTAATTTAGCTTTGTGGTTTGCTGCTTTGTTAGCGTGGATTAAGCCTTTAGAAGCCATACGGTCAACAACTTTTTGCATTTCAACGAATGCTGCTTCAGCTGCTGCTTTTTCACCTGCTGCTACTTGAGCATATACTTTTTTGATGTAAGTACGCATCATAGAGCGTTGGCTTGCGTTGTGTTGGCGGCGTTTTTCAGATTGAACCGCGCGTTTTTTTGCTGACTTGATATTAGCCAAGGTCAAACTCCTAAAATTTCTGTTAGATGATTATGACAAAATAAGGGCGTAGAATATGCCGATTTTTTATACTTTTGTCAATGAATAATTTGTGTTGATTTCGGTGAGACACAACCGAAAGTAAGCATCGTTATTTAAAAAAAGCGCTTTCTATTGGCTCACACAAACGATGTGGGCAGGATTTTATCAGTTTTTTTCGTTGGAATATAGCGTAAAAACAAAAATTCTATACAATTAAGGCAAATTTTTTTGAAGAGACCCCTATTTTGAGTAAACGACTTTTAAAATCCGGCATTATCGTGAGTGGGATGACATTAGTGTCCCGTGTGTTAGGTTTAGTCCGTGATGTGGTGATTGCCCATTTAATCGGTGCAGGCGCGGCGGCAGACGTATTTTTATTCGCTAACCGTATCCCAAACTTTTTACGTCGTTTATTTGCGGAAGGCGCATTTTCTCAAGCCTTTGTACCCGTATTAGCTGAATATCAAAAATCGGGCGATCTTTCTAAAACGCGAGAATTTATCGGGAAAGTATCGGGTACGCTAGGCGGATTAGTCAGTATTGTGACTTTGCTTGCCATGGTGGGATCACCTGTTGTGGCGGCGCTCTTCGGGATGGGCTGGTTTACCGATTGGCTAAATGATGGACCTGATGCACACAAATTTGAACAAGCGTCTTTACTCTTAAAAATCACCTTTCCTTATTTATGGTTCGTCACCTTTGTGGCACTTTCTGGCGCGATTTTAAATACGATAGGCAAATTTGGCGTGATGTCGTTTTCGCCTGTTTTACTCAATATCGCCATGATTGCGACCGCACTTTTCCTCGCACCAAGATTAGATAATCCTGATCTTGCCCTTGCTATCGGGATTTTCTTAGGTGGTTTGCTACAATTTTTATTCCAAATCCCTTTTTTGAAGAAAGCAGGCTTGCTCGTAAAACCAAAATGGGCGTGGCATGATGAAGGGGTAGCCAAAATCCGTCGATTGATGATTCCGGCTTTGTTCGGGGTTTCTGTGAGTCAAATCAACTTGCTGCTTGATACGGTCATCGCCAGTTTCTTAATGACGGGCTCTATTAGTTGGCTTTATTATTCTGATCGTTTATTAGAGTTTCCACTTGGTCTATTTGGTATCGCAATTTCCACCGTGATTTTACCGACACTTGCTCGCCATCATGTGAATCGAGAAGATAATTCTTCCCAAAGCGCGGTTGATTTCCGTAATACCATGGATTGGGGCGTGCGAATGATTTTATTACTCGGTGTGCCGGCTGCAATTGGTATTGCCGTGTTAGCACAACCAATGTTATTGGTGTTATTTATGCGTGGCAGTTTTACCTTAACAGATGTGCACGCAGCCTCTTATTCCTTATGGGCATTCAATGCAGGTTTGCTTAGCTTTATGCTGATTAAGATCCTGGCTAATGGCTATTACGCACGTCAAGATACCAAAACCCCTGTGAAAATCGGGATTATCGCCATGGTGAGTAATATGGGCTTTAATGTGTTGGCGATTCCATTTAGTTATGTGGGGTTGGCGATTGCTTCTGCGATGTCGGCAACCTTAAATGCTTATTTGCTTTATCGTGGTTTAGCGAAAGAGGATGTGTACCATTTTTCACGTAAAAGCGCGGTCTTTTTTCTGAAAGTTTTAGGTGCAGCCTTAGCTATGGGCGGCTTGCTTTGGTATAACTGCCCGTCTATCGAAGAATGGGCTGCCATGACATTTTTAATGCGTGTCTATTGGGTAGCTTGGTTAATCGGACTGGCTGCGGTCGTTTATTTAGGTGTATTGGTGCTATTGGGTGTTCGTAAACACCATTTACTGACAAAACATTAAGTTACCGCTATAATGCACCGATTATTTTTTGTTTTTTTGGATAAGATGTAATGCAATTAATTCGTGGGCTTCATAATACACAGCCATATTTGTCAGGGTGCGCATTAACCATTGGCAATTTTGATGGCGTGCATTTGGGGCATCAGGCGATTTTGCGTCATCTTCGTCAGAAAGCAAATGAGCTGAATTTACCCATGGCGGTGATGCTTTTTGAGCCGCAACCGCGCGAATATTTTATGGGTGACAAAGCCCCTGCGCGCTTAATGCGGTTAAGAGATAAATTACATTATTTAGCTCAGGCGGGGGTGGATGTGGTGATCGTCGCGAAATTTGACCGCACTTTTGCTGATCTTCCTGCAGAACAATTTATTGAAGATTGGCTTGTTCGCAAATTAAATGTGAAATTTCTCAGTATTGGCGATGATTTCAAATTTGGTGCGAAACGTTTAGGCAATTTTGCGATGTTGCAACAAGCCGGAAAGCAGTTTGGTTTTGAAGTAGAAGACAGCCGCACCTTCTGTTTAGATGAGTTGCGTATTAGTAGCACCGCTATTCGTGAAGCATTGGCTAAAGATGATTTACAGCATGCGCAAAATTTACTCGGCAAGCCTTATCGTATTTTCGGTCGTGTGATCCACGGCAATAAATTAGGCCGAACCATTGGTTTTCCTACTGCGAATGTTCGCTTACATCGCCAAGTGAACCCAGTAAAAGGGGTTTATGCCGTGAAAGTGCGGTTGAAATCAGGCGAGATTTTTAATGGCGTCGCCAACATGGGAAAACGCCCGACCATTAACGGTACGATACAATTATTAGAAGTCCATTTATTTGATTTTTCTCAGAATATTTATGGACAAATGGTTGAAGTGGAATTCTGCCATAAGATTCGAGATGAGATAAAGTTTCCGTCTTTTGAGGCGTTGAAAGCTCAAATTGAACAAGACGTAAAAACAGCGAAAGCATTTTTTGCAAAATAGAATTATATTGAAATATAAAATTGGAAAATAACATGACAGTTGATTACAAAAACACGTTAAATTTACCTGAAACAGGTTTCCCTATGCGTGGCGATCTAGCCAAACGCGAACCTGTAATGTTAAAAAATTGGTATGACAAACAGTTGTATCAAAAAATTCGCCAAGCGACAAAAGGTAAAAAATCCTTTATTTTGCATGATGGCCCTCCGTATGCGAACGGCAATATTCATATTGGTCACGCCGTTAATAAAATTCTGAAAGATATTATTGTTAAATCCAAAACTGCGTTAGGTTTTGATTCGCCTTATATCCCGGGTTGGGACTGTCACGGTTTGCCAATTGAATTAAAAGTAGAAGGTTTGGTGGGTAAACCAAACGAGAAAGTGACCGCAGCTGAATTCCGCCAAAAATGCCGTGAATACGCTGCAGAACAAGTAGAAGGTCAGAAAAAAGATTTTATCCGTTTAGGCGTGTTAGGCGATTGGGATAATCCTTATTTAACGATGAACTTCGACACCGAAGCAAACATCATCCGTACACTCGGTAAAGTGATTGCGAATGGCCATTTATACAAAGGTTCAAAACCAGTGCACTGGTGTTTGGATTGTGGCTCTTCTTTAGCAGAAGCTGAAGTGGAATACGAGGACAAAGTTTCTCCGTCTATCTATGTGCGTTTCCCAGCAGTAAGTGCGGTTGAAATTGAAGAGAAATTTAACGCAGTAGGCAAAGGCCATGGCAAATTATCTGCGGTGATTTGGACAACCACACCTTGGACAATGCCATCTAACCGTGCGATTGCGGTAAATGCAGACTTAGAATACAACTTGGTACAACTTGGCGATGAGCGCGTGATCTTAGCCGCTGAATTAGTTGAATCCGTAGCGAAAGCCGTGGGTGTAGAACAAGTTGAAGTTTTAGGTTCAGTAAAAGGTCAGGCGCTTGAGTTAGTTCGCTTTAACCATCCGTTCTATGATTTCACTGTACCAGTAATTTTAGGTGATCACGTGACCACTGATGGCGGTACGGGTTTAGTTCATACCGCACCAGATCATGGTTTAGACGACTTTGTCGTGGGTAAACAATATGATTTACCGATGGCGGGTCTTGTATCGAATGACGGTAAATTTATTTCAACGACTGAATTCTTTGCAGGAAAAGGCGTATTTGAAGCCAATCCATTGGTTGTTGAAAAATTACAAGAAGTGGGCAACTTATTAAAAGTTGAGAAAATCAAACACAGCTACCCACACTGCTGGCGTCACAAAACCCCGATTATTTTCCGTGCGACTCCGCAATGGTTTATCGGCATGGAAACACATGGTTTACGCCAACAAGCATTAGGCGAAATCAAACAAGTTCGCTGGATTCCAGATTGGGGTCAAGCGCGTATCGAGAAAATGGTTGAAAACCGCCCTGACTGGTGTATTTCCCGTCAACGTACTTGGGGCGTGCCGATGACCTTATTCGTGCACAAAGAAACCGAAGAACTTCATCCGCGTACTTTAGAGTTACTTGAAGAAGTGGCGAAACGTGTAGAGAAAGCCGGTATTCAAGCATGGTGGGATTTAGACGAAAAAGAATTATTAGGTGCGGATGCAGAAACTTATCGCAAAGTGCCTGATACGCTTGACGTATGGTTTGACTCAGGATCAACCTATTCTTCTGTTGTCGCGAATCGCCCAGAATTTAACGGTCAAGATATCGATATGTATTTAGAAGGTTCTGACCAACACCGTGGTTGGTTTATGTCTTCTTTAATGCTTTCTACGGCAACAGACAGCAAAGCACCATACAAACAAGTATTAACTCATGGTTTCACCGTGGATGGTCAAGGCCGTAAGATGTCAAAATCTATCGGTAACATCGTGACACCACAAGAAGTCATGGATAAATTCGGTGGCGACATTTTACGTTTATGGGTGGCATCTACCGACTATACCGGTGAAATGACCGTTTCTGATGAAATTTTAAAACGTGCCGCGGACAGCTATCGTCGTATTCGTAACACTGCGCGTTTCTTACTAGCTAACTTGAATGGTTTTGATCCGCAACGTGATGCCGTTAAACCGGAAGAAATGATTAGCTTAGATCGTTGGGCGGTAGCTTGTGCGTTAGATGCACAAAAAGAAATTAAAGACGCGTACGATAACTATCAATTCCACACAGTAGTACAACGTTTAATGCGTTTCTGTTCTGTGGAAATGGGCTCGTTCTACCTTGATATTATCAAAGACCGTCAATACACCACCAAAGCAGACAGCCTTGCGCGTCGTAGCTGCCAAACAGCGTTATGGCACATTGCAGAAGCATTAGTTCGTTGGATGGCTCCAATCCTGTCATTCACGGCGGATGAAATTTGGGGCTACTTGCCACAAACGGCAACTGCACGTGCAGAATTCGTCTTCACTGAAGAATTCTACGAAGGCTTATTTGGCTTAGGCGAGAATGAAAAACTAGACGATGCTTACTGGCAACAGCTGATTAAAGTTCGTTCTGAAGTGAACCGTGTATTAGAAATCGCCCGTAACGATAAAGTGATCGGTGGTGGTTTAGAAGCAGAAGTAACGGTTTATGCTAACGATGAATATCGTTCATTGTTAGAACAATTAGGCAATGAATTACGTTTTGTGTTAATTACCTCAAAAGCGGAAGTGAAAGCATTAGCAGACAAACCTGCGGATGTGGTTGCGGGTGAGTTAGAGGGAATTGCGGTAAGCGTAGCACGTTCTAACGGTGAAAAATGTCCACGTTGTTGGCATTATTCTGACAAAATCGGTGTAAATCCTGAACATCCTACACTTTGTCCACGTTGTGTGGAAAATGTAGCGGGTAACGGCGAAGTACGTCAATTCGCGTAAGCTTAACATCATAAAGAAAAAGAGCGGTCGAAATTGACCGCACTTTTTTTATGCTGAAATAAACAGAAATAAAAAAGGCTGACATGAATCAGCCTTAAAGCTCTTATTGGTTAAAGGTATTACACACAGAAGGATTAGCGCTTTGTAAGCCTTTTCTAAACCATTCTAGACGCTGTGCAGATGTGCCGTGAGTGAAGCTATCAGGCACCACATAACCTTGGCTGCGTTTTTGTAAACGGTCATCGCCCACAGCTTCTGCTGCATTAAACGCTTTTTCTTCATCACCGCGTTCAAATAAACCACTTTTCACCGCTTGGCTCGCCCAAACACCGGCGAAGCAGTCAGCTTGAAGTTCTAATTGAACGGAAAGTTGATTTGCCGTTTTACGATCGCTGCTTTGTTGTGCGCGATTCACTTGCGGCAGAATTCCAAGCATATTTTGTACGTGG
>JABZOY010000065.1:0-9448 GCA_015255025.1 Haemophilus sp. | reverse complement strand
CGCTTGAGCCCACAATCAATAATGCCATGATGTTAGCATACCAACGTAAACGGAAGAGATTGATGCCTAGCGAACGCGCAGATTCATCGCTTAAATTGAGTAAATTCAAACGACTGGCAAAAAGCAGGCAGAAAAGTGCGGTCAAAATAAAGAACGGAAATAACGTCAATAATTCATTCCAACGGGCATGTGCAATGCCGCCAGCTAGCCAACTCATAATACCGAAGGCATGATCTTCCGCGATAATCAGCACCAATTTCGTGAGCGCGGCACAAAGTAGTGATACGGCAATCCCCGCTAAAATCACTCGGCTACGATCTCCACTGTTGTCTTTCCAACCATTGCTGATCAGCATTACCACAAACCAACTCAGACCGCCGCCGATACTAGCAACTAAAGCAATGCTATAACCAGAAAGAATCAGGGGGCTAAACGCACTGGTGGTCACCATGGCAAGACTGGCTCCCGAGTTCACGCTAAGTAAGGTAGGCGAGGCAAGTGGATTGCGCGTAATGGTTTGTAACAACGCCCCTGCCACCGCAAGATTGGCACCTAAAATCATGCCAACTAATGCGCGCGGTAAGCGTAAATCGGTTACCGTAATTTTGGCAATTTCATCGCCATCAGGGAGGAACGCTTGTAACGCTGCAAGCGGTCGAATTTCGATGGGATAATACAAAAACAGGCTTCCCCATAATAGGAAAGCCAGAATGATAAGGGGAAGTCCCCAACGGAAAGTGGACTTCATCATTATTTTTGTTTCACGAAACCTTCAATTTGTTTTGCCATAATTTTGCTCGCTTCTAAGCCACGACCACGAGCCCACATGTCGGCATCAACGCTGTAAACATGGTTCGCTTTTACGGCAGGAATGGCTTTCCAAAGTGGCTCAGCTTCCCATTTGCGCGCAATACTTTCATCACGGTAATGGGCGATGAACAAGTATTCCGGTTTTTCCATTACTAATTGTTCAAGGTTGATTTCTACGAAAGCTTGATCACTATTGAGTTTGGTTGGGGCAAAACCTAATGTCGTTAAGAAACTACCCACATAGCCATTGTCATTTTGGATATTAAATTTATCTTCTCGGGAAGTACCAAATGAGGCTTTTTTGCCTTGTACACCTAGATTTTTTGCAATGTTGGCAATGTAATCATTATGTTCATTGATCTTCGCTTTCATTTCGGCGCTTTTACCCACTAAATCACCAATTTTCTGCGCAGTTTCAAGATTTTCTTGGTAGCTTTCATGACGGGAATCAAACATCACTGTTGGCGCAATTTTTTTCAATTCTTCAAATACTGCAGTATGGCGAGATGGATCAGCAATAATTAAATCGGGTTTGAGGGAAGCAATCACTTCAAGACTCGGTTGAGAACGCGTGCCAACGGATTGCCATGCAGCAATTTTTTCGCGCACTTGCGGCAGAATACGATCGACTTTGTTGTCGTCAGCCACACCTACTGGGCTTACACCGACTTGGGCTAAAGCATCCACAAAAGAATATTCCAATGCCACAACACGGCTTGGGGTTTTATCAAGGGTAAATTCACCTTTCGCATCTTTAACCGTCACTGCACTAGCAAATGCGGATACCATTAATAATGCAGAAGCTAAAGTGGTTTTGAATAATTTTTTCATATTGTGTCCTCAATAATAAAAAGCATTAGGATTATACATTCAAACAATGTTATTGGGAATAGTTATATTTTAGCTATTTGGTCGGATTTCTCTATTTTGCCCGCATTCTAGCAAGCAAGCTGACAGCGATAATGATGACTAATGAACCAATCCAGAAATTTAGGCTTGGTACGTTATCCCAGAAGAGCCAGTCACAGATGCTGGAGAAAATTACGCCAGTAAAAGCAAAAGGCGTAATGACATTGGCAGGGGCGTATTTAAAGGCACGAGTGAGTAATAATTGGAAAATAAGACCAAATCCGCCCACTAAAAGCAGTAATGTGAATCCATGTAGTGTTGGTATTTCCCATTGAGTAATAAAAAAGAGTGGCAATAAAATCGAGCCTAATAAGTGGAAGTAAAACACGATATTTTTAGGTGAGTTGTGTTTATTGAGCTCTTGTAAGCTGATAAATGCCATGGCTGCTAGCACTGCGGCTCCTAACGCATAGCCTACATGGATAGGGTTGATATTCATTGAGCCGTTGGTCAGCATAATGATGGATACACCGACAAACCCCATAAAACTGCAAGCTAATACTTTTAATGGTGTTCTGACTTTAAAGAAAAACAGCAATAAAGGCACAAAAAGTGCGGACGTATTCATCAATAAAATTGCAATGGAAATCGGTAAATATTTAATGGCGTAGAAGGTTAGCAACATACTGGCAATGCCGGCGAGGTTGCGCAAAACGAGAAATTTCCATTGCGACATATCGACTTTGAAATCTCCATCTTTAATTAAAAAGGGGAGGAGAAACACAAAACCAATAAAGAAACGGGAAAATAAAATTTCACTGGACGGTAATTCATCAGAGGCGTATTTTACAAATACACCCATTAAGGCAATGCTGATGTAAGCTAACACCATACAAACAACAGCTTTTTGATAATTATTGCGGAGATGTATGTTTGGCATAAGGGTTCCTTGCATAAAGTGCGGTAAAAAATTGCCTTATTTTGTAAGAAAATGGGCTTGTCTTCGTCTAATGAAATGCAAGCTGAAGATATTTTCTATAATAAGGAAAGAAAATGAAATATACAAAAACATTTCTCATATTGACCGCACTTTTTGGCGGTTTGCAAAGTAGTTTAACGTATGCTGATCACACAGAATCATCAAAGGAGCAAAAAATGACAATGGAAAGCAAACAAGAACAACAAATTATTTATCTGGCTGGTGGCTGCTTTTGGGGATTAGAAGCTTATATGGAACGCATTCAAGGCGTGACTGATGTCGTTTCTGGCTATGCCAATGGAAAAGGCGATACCACGAACTACCAATTATTGCACGCGACAGATCATGCTGAAACCGTGAAAGTCACTTACGATTCAAACAAAATTTCGTTAGATAAATTATTGCAATATTATTTCCGTGTTATCGATCCAACCAGTATTAACAAGCAAGGCAATGATCGTGGCAGACAGTATCGAACCGGCATTTATTATCAAAATGAGCAAGATAAAGCCGTTATTGAAGCGGCATTGAAAAATTTACAAAGTAAATATCAAGAACCAATTCAAATTGAAGTAGAACCGTTGAAAAATTACGTGGAGGCGGAAGAGTATCATCAGGATTATCTCAAGAAAAACCCGAATGGCTATTGTCATATTGACATCAAAAAAGCGGATGAGCCATTAATTGATGATAAAAAATACCCAAAACCAAGTGATGCAGAATTAAAGCAAAAATTGACCGCACTTCAATATGATGTGACGCAAGGCAAACATACTGAACGTTCTTTTAGTAACGAATATTGGGATAATTTCGCGCCTGGCATTTATGTAGATATTACTACGGGAGAACCGTTATTTTCTTCCAAAGATAAGTTTGAATCGGGTTGTGGCTGGCCAAGTTTTACTAAACCGATTGCCGCTGAAGTTGCGGAGTATCAAAGAGATAATAGCTTTAATATGACTCGTATTGAGGTGTTAAGTCGCAGTGGTCATGCCCATTTAGGCCATGTGTTTGATGATGGTCCGCGTGATAAAGGTGGTTTGCGTTATTGCATCAACAGCGCATCGATTAAGTTTATTCCATTAGATGAAATGGAAAAACAAGGCTATGGCGATTTGATTCCCTTTGTGAAATAAGAGGAAAAAATGAGAAAAATATTGACCGCACTTTTATTGTTTTTGAGTCCATTGAGTTTTGCACAAGAGAAAGTGTCTTTGGCTGATGTTCCCTTGAAAACGTTGGATAATCAAACCGTCTCTTTATCACAATATCAAGGCAAGCCGCTTTATATCAAAATGTGGGCATCCTGGTGTCCAATTTGCTTGGCTGGTTTAGCGGAAATTGATGATCTTAGTGCTGATAAGAATTTGGATTTTAATGTGATTACAATTGCCTCACCTGGACAAAAGAACGAACAAAATAGCCAAAAATTTATCAATTGGTATAAAGGCTTGGACTATAAAAATATCACTGTATTATTGGATGAAAATGGTGAAATCATTAAACGAGCTAATGTATTAGGCTATCCGTTTAATTTGCTCTTGGATAAGGATTTAAATCTTATCAAAGCACAACCTGGTCATTTGAATTCAGATCAAATTAAACAATTTGTGAAGGAATAAAAAAGTGCGGTCATTTTTGACCGCACTTTTTATATTGGCTTGATTATGCAAATGCCTGTAATTCAGGGTTGATTGGGGTTTCAGCAATGTTGTTCACATAATTACATAATGTGGCAAGGCTAACACCTAAAATCACATCAATGGCATTTTCTTGGGTATAACCCGCATCAAAGAACGCTTTAAGCTGCGCTTCCGTTAATTTTGCTTTTTGCAAAATAACAGCAAGAGTGAAACGCGCTAAAGTATCCAGTTTTTTATCACTTTCAATACGAGCAGTTGCACGAATTTGGTTCACAAGCTCTTCTTCAAGTTTTAACACTTTTAAAGCGATCTTCGTGTGGCCTGCTACACAGAAACCACAGCCATTGACTACAGCAGCGGTAATTTGCACCACTTCGCGTTCTGTTGCCGTTAAGCTGTTACGACCATTAATGCCGCCTACCGTGCGATAAGTTTCAAGTGCAGTAGGGGCATTCGCAAGAACACCAATTAAATTTGGAATAAACCCATTGGCATTTTGTACGGCTTTTAAGGCTTCTTGTGCGGCTTCAGGGGCTGATTCAATAGTGTGAATTTTAAATTGAGACATAAACTACTCCTAAGGGGTAAATCATAAATTTCCGCTTGATAATACCTTTCTAACTTAAGTAAGAAAAAGAAGAAAAGCTTATTTCATATAGCTAAAAGTTATGATTATTTTGGATCAGCTATGCTAAATGTGTTTTGACGACAGACAGTAATCTCTCTAACTCTTTTTTGCCTTTTTCGGAAAGGACTTTGTTGTCGCGCAGCATTTGGGCGGCACGAGCTTCTATAAAGCGGAGGTAATCGCTGTTTTGGGTTTCTTGGAATTGCTTTTCGGCTAACTGCATTTCAGTGAAGTCTTTATTGGTTTGAGCAATTAGCATTTTTTGTCCGATTAATACAATTAATGCGGCAATTAAAGCGATGACGGCGCCATAGCCATTAGTGGGGTAATAAAGAATGCCCGCCAGAACAAAAAGTGCGGTCACTAAATTGGATGAATTTTTAATATAGCCTTCAGCCGGTGGTGGCTTGATGAGATCTTTCCAGTTCATAGGGTTTATATGTCATGCTAAAAATTTGCCTTCCCTCAAGCGAAAGAGGGAAGGCAATATCATAATATATTATGCCAACACACCAAAATGATAGCCTAAAATACCCACGCCGAATAAGGCGAAGATGATGTACATGGCGTTGATTTTTTTACGTAATAAATACATACATAAGAAAGTTAAACCTAACGCCGCAAGGCCTGGGAGAAGATCGTTTAACACGCTTTGTACGGTGGTCACCACTTCTTCGCCCATTTGGTTTTTATAGCGGGAAAGTTCTAATGGAATGTTGATACTCGTCCATTTCGATACCAGAGAGCCCATGACAAAGAGACCGAGGATAGATGCCCCCTGCGTCAATTTTTGTAAGCGACCGCCACCCATATCGTTAACGATTGTGGTACCTTTTTCATAGCCGTATTTGAAACCATACCAACGAGTTACTGCACGGCAAAGGTTGATACCGATGAAGAAAAGTAATGGTCCTAAAAGGCTACCGGTAAGGGCTAAGCCCGCACCAAGTGCCGCGAGTACAGGACGTAATGTCCCCCAGAAAATTGGGTCACCTACACCGGCTAACGGTCCCATTAAACCGACTTTCACCCCGCTGATTGCTGAGTCATCAATATCGTTGCCATTCGCGCGTTCTTGTTCCATCGCGGCGGTTACACCGATGATAGATGAGGCCACCCAAGGTTGGGTGTTGAAGAATTCTAAGTGGCGTTTTAATGCTGCCGCTTGATCTTCTTTTTTGCTGTAAAGACGTTTAATGGCTGGGATCATCGATACACAGAACCCCATTGCTTGCATACGTTCAAAGTTGAAGGAACCTAGCAAGAAAGTTGAACGCCAGTAAGTGCTACGAATATCGCCTTTTGTTAATGATTTTTTAGTTTGTTCAGTCATAATTTCTTCCTTATAGTCCTTCAAGTTCATCATCAGCTAATTCACGTTTTGCAACTGCTTGTGGGGCAGTAGATTGATGAAAACGTGGGTTTAATTGAATGTAAATCATCGCTAAGCATGTGCCTAAAATACCGAGACCGACAAGGTTGTAATTGGTGAAAGAGGCGATTACGAAGCCTAGGAAGAAGAATGGCATTAATGCGCCTGCACGCATCATATTGATGACCATTGCATAACCGACGACCACGATAAAGCCACCGGCGATTTGTAAACCGCGAGTGACTACTTCTGGAATCGCGTTCAATGCTTCGGTTACCGTATCCGTACCTGCTACTAAGGCAACGAAGAAGGTTGGAATTGCCACACGTAACGCTTGTAACGCAAGACCGCTGAAGTGACAGAATTCAATACCGCGGAAGTTGGCTTTTGCAGCAAAATCATCGGCTTTGTGTTGAAGGAAGATGGTTAAAGTACGAACAAAGATAGTTAATACTTGACCTGCTGCCGCTACCGGAATCGCAATCGCTAATGCGCTCCCTTTATCTTGGCCGCCTTTGATGACGAGGATCGTTGCAATCACACTGGCTAATGCTGCATCCGGTGCCATTGCCGCACCGACGTTCATCCAGCCTAATGCCACTAATTCAAGGGTACCACCGACAATAATGCCGGTTTCTAAATCACCTAATACTAAGCCGATTAGGGTACAGGCAACTAAAGGACGATGAGTTTGACGTTCGTCCAATACACTCCCCATTCCGCAAATGGCGGCAACGAGCGTGACTAAAATAATTTCCATTGTTGTCATAATGAATTGTCCTCGTAATTAAAATTGAATCGCATCAAGCTCTTTGTGTGTGAGCATTGATTTCGGGCTGCTCGCCACTTGTTGTAAGCTTAATTCCACGCCTTTATCTAAAAGCTGTTTAAATGCGGCAACATCTGTTGGGTTAACCGCAACCGCTTGAGAAATAAGTTTATCGCCTTCGCGATAGGTCATACCGCCCACATTGACCTTATCAATTTTCACGCCACCCTCGATTAAACGCAGAATGTCTGTTGGGTTGGTTACCAACCAAAGAATGTTTTTGCCTGCATATTTCGGGTTGTGATACACCTTAATGGCTTTTTCCACTGGAATCACATAAGCTTTCAAATGTTCAGGGGCGATTTGAAGTAATAAATCACGACGAAGTGCATCATTCGCTACATCATCATTTACCGCAAAAATCGCTTCACATTTCACTGCTTTCGCCCAAGAGGTCGCCACTTGACCGTGGATTAAACGGCTATCAATACGCAATAAGGAAATGTTCATATTGCCAGAAAGTGCGGTTGGATTTGGAGCGGTTTTTGGTGCTTCAGCTGGTTTAGCAGCGGGCGTTGGAGCAGGCTTGCTTTCTTTAGGTTGACGGAAGGATTTCACGGCAGCGACCCCGACTTCTTTTGCGGTTTCTACCAATTCATCTAAGCTAGCGCCATCTTTAGCATCAAGTATTTCTAGCAACATCGGTAGATTAATGCCGGTGACGATATCAGTATTATCTCTTTCACTGGCGACTCGGCTTGCCGCGTTATAAGGGCTACCACCAAATAAATCGACCAAAAAGAGTACCGGTTCATTTTCAGGCAGCGTGGCAATAATCGCATTGTATTTCTCGATTAAATGCTCACCGCCTTCACCCGGTAAGAAAGTCACTACATGGCAGTTTTCATCTTCGCCATACACCATAGCGGCGGAATTGACGATTTCTTCAGAAAACTTACCGTGCGTTGCAACGATAATGTGGGTCATGGATATTCCTCCCATTGAGTTGATAAAATCAGTCTATTTTGCTTTCAATACGCATTGCGCAAACGATTGCTCCGAATGGAGTTTAGTGTATGGATTTGAAGATTACCGTCAAATAAAGAATAGTCAAATAGTGATCGAGATCAAATAAACAGGTAAGATGACTTACAACTTTTGAGGTATTGATGAATGAAATGCAAAGTGCGGTAGATTTTTTGATTATTTTTCAGAATAGAAAGCATTTCGCGACAAGATAAATAGGAAAAGGTTAAAATAAGCCAAATTTTCTGTTGGGAGTTTCGATGTTTTTTGTTTATCTCATTATCGCCTTAGTGGCAGGTGTCGCACTCGCGACGCAATCAGCCATTAATACGCAATTGGCGAAAGCCATGAGTGGCGAAGCGGTGATCGCGACCTTTATTTCTTTTGCAGTGGGAACAATCGTTCTCTTTTTTATTGCTTGGGTAAAAACCGATTTATGGGGCAATTTATCAACCGTCCCTTCACAACCTTGGTGGAAATTAATTGGTGGGATACTCGGTGCAGTTGTCGTGTTCACAACGGTTTTGCTTGCACCTAAGCTAGGCATTACCGCGATGTTATTTTTTATCATCGTCGGACAATTAATTACTGCAGCTACTATCGATCATTTTGGTCTTATCGGTATGCCGATTCGAGAAGTCAATATCACGAAATTTATCGGCTTAATTATTGTCGCCTTTGGATTAGTATTTTATTTCTTTGGGGATAAGTTAGTTGAGCTATTTGGGACGAGATAAGATAGAATACGCCTCTGTTCATTTATTTATCGCGTAATTGGGGAAACTATGCGAAAGCGTTGCCTGTGGGCGTTGATTATTTTGTTGCTGTTGCTCGTAGTAAGCGTTGGCTTAGTACGCGTTTTTGCGACCCCGAAACGTGTGGAACAACTTGCAAATCATTTTTTAGCACCACATTATCACATTGAATTAGCGAATGACTGGCAATGGAAAGCGACAGGTTTAACGCTACCTGAGCTAAAATTGAAAACAGACCAATGTACCCTCATAAACCTCAATGATGCGCAACTCACTTGGTGGAATACGCATAGTCTTGATATTGAAAAGGCGAGCTTGGATTATGATTGTTTAACTCATTTACCAAGCGATAATGCTGAAAAAACACCACCAAATTTAACCGCACTTTGGGCGGCATTACCTATTTCTGATGTCAAAGTTAAACACTTTCAATTAACAAATACCGATGCACTGAAACAAGCCGCATTGCAGCCTTTTTTATCGGCTGATTGGGCGTTAGATGCCAACTATAATGGCAACCAATTAGCCCTTGAAGCTCAAGCCAATAATGACGGTCTTGAGCTTCATCATCAATCGACTGTCACGCCACAAGATGGCATTTTCCAATGGGCGGGGAG
>JABZOY010000064.1:0-9476 GCA_015255025.1 Haemophilus sp. | reverse complement strand
AATCACTACTTTTAAATTAAGTGGATAACTTGGAATATCACAAGGCAAGGTTTTAAATGGATGGGCTGAATACCAATCAAAAGTTTGTGTTTGTAAAATATGTTTTAAGCGTTGCCATAAATCAAACTGGCTTAGCATCGTTGCTGCACTTAAAATCAAAACACCACCATTGGCTTGATGGACTAGACCTGGTGTAAGCAAAATATCTTGTGAACTTGGATGAACACGCACACTACCAAAAAGGCTAAATTGATCGGCATGTAATGCCTTCAGCACATCACCTTGTGCGGCAAAATTATCCGCAAGTGATTGAGCAGGCTCTGTATAAATACGAGGGAAAGAAAAAGAATCTCCCTGCTCAACCACATAATTTACCCCAAAAATTGACCGCTCTTTTGGCTGTTCTTGGCGAATAAGTTCTGCTAATAAATCGGCATATTCTGCTTGATCATCGGCTTTTAAAACTAACAAAGAACGACGAGGTTGTTTTAAGAATAACGAAATCGCTTTTGTGGCATGTTTTTGTAATGACCAAAAATCAGCCTTTTCAGCTGAAAGTTCAGTAATCGATAATTCTGGTTGTAAGGCTTGCCAATTTAAGGCTTGTTCCGAAGATGTTGAAGTCACGACATATCTCGCTTTAATTAAATTAGCGGTATTATCGCACACTTCACACTGAGTGAAAATCCGTTATAAAAATCTACTGGAAAATTTTGTTTAAAGCGCGTATATTTATGAGGTTACCACGTCACTAAAAAGTATAATAAAACGATGAAATATCAAAAATTAGAAAACCAAGAAGCAAACTGGAAATGGATTTATCTTATTCGCAAACATCGCGAAGGGGAAAAAATTACCCGTTACGAAGAAAAAAGCTTAGAAGAAAGCAAAGTTCAAGAATTAATAGAATGTCAGAATTATCCTGAAAAAATTGAGGAATGGATTAAAAATCACCTTTCTCTTGATTTACCTATTAAGCTTGATCAGGCGATTCGTGCAAGACGTAAACGCTTTTTTAATGCAGAAAAACAATCAACGAAGAAAAAATCTATTGATTTAGAATATGGTGTTTGGCTTCGTTTGTCTAAATATTCAAGAAAAATGAAAATGACACTTTCTGAAACCATCACTTATATGATTGATGAACGTGAAAGCAAAGCATTATATGAAAGCCAAATGACAGCGATGAAAGCCGGTTTGAAAAATTTGCTCAATAAATAAGATGAAAAAAAGCCAAGGTAGAAACCTTGGCCTTTGATTATGCTAAATAGAGAAGATTTTGAAACGTTTTAGCGTTTCACTTATTCCGCAATCGGAATTATTTTTGTGGCGTGAGATCCTTTGTCGCCGTGAATCACTTCAAATTGCACGCGTTGTCCCGCTTTCAATGAACGGTAACCATCCATTTCAATTGCTGAATAATGTGCAAAGATGTCTGTATCCACGCCTTCTGCAGAAATAAATCCAAATCCTTTTGCGTTATTAAACCATTTTACTACACCAATTTCCATAGTAGACCTCTATAGGCTTCGCCCTTAATACTTAAAAACAATAAGACTCATGCCTTATCACCTCAATTGGAAATATATTCAAACATTTTATTTTTTTATGCAACAAGGAAACTTTAAAAATGATACATTGATCACAAAAATTTTTATTTATTTACTGTCAGGAGCTTCTTTCTCACCTTTTTGATGAATTTCACGCAATGCTTTTGCCACAATTTGAATCGCTTCACCACTGCTAATTCCTTGTGCCATTAATTCCTGAATTTGTTCTACTGCTTTTTGTTGTTGTTCATGGGTTAAATTAATATCTAACATGATTTCTTCTCGTTAAATAGACCAATTAAATAATTCCATCACTTTCATCCATTGTTCATCTAAATTAGCTTTAATTTCTATTTTTTTTGAATCAACAGGATGCACAAAAATAAGTGTATCTGCATGTAAAAATAAACGCTGACAGCCTGAATGTTCCGTCAATACACGATTTTGATGCAAATCCCCATATTGCGTATCCCCTAAAATAGGATGAAAGATATGTTTCATGTGACGTCGTAACTGATGTTTTCTACCTGTTTTGGGAATTAACTTCACTAAAGAGTATCTTGTTGTTTGATAACGTCCTACTGCATAAGGCATTTCCACAATGTTTAAGCCCTCATAATCCGTCACAGCCTCTTGAGGGGCTTTATCTTCCTGGGCAAACTTATCTGCAATCTTATCTAATTGGATTTTAAGAGGATAATCAATCTGTCCTTCGCCTTGCAAATACCCTCGCACAATCGCTAAGTAAGATTTTTGCACCGTTTTCTCTTCAAATTGCTGACACATTAAATTCGCTATTTCACTATTTAAAGCAAACAGCAAAACACCTGATGTGGGGCGATCTAATCGATGAATAGGAAAAACATGCTGCCCGATTTGATCGCGCAAGGTTTGCATCACAAATTGCGTTTCATGAGTATCAAGCCAGCTACGATGTACCAACATGCCTGCAGGCTTATTAACGGCGACAAGATATTCGTCTTGATATAAGATCTCTAACATTTATTGATTTTGTAATAAGGCTTCTAATTCACGTAACGGTGTTAATAATTCAACTAAGAAATCTTCTTCTGCTTCTTTAAACGCTTCTTCTAAATAAGGCGACACCGCAATTTTTGAGGGTAATTCAGCACCACTTTCAAGTAAGGCAAACATTCTTGGAATAAAAATCCATTGCAACCATTCTTCTGGTGACATAGTATCAATAGCAAAAGGCTCTTCACTTAAAAAGGCATCTTGTGAAGGTGGAACCGCTTGCCATAAATCAAGTTTTTGCATAGCAAGTTGTAATTGTTGAAGATGAAGTTTTGTTTGATTACGCATGATTTTTCCTATCTATAAATAAGCGGCGTATTCTACGAGCATCAATTCACACTGTAAAGTGCGGTCAGTTTTAACGATGAATAATCGAAAAGTCAGGATATCGTTTATCTTCAATATTATCGACTAAGACCCGTTCAACACTTGCGGTTCTTGGCCCGACGTTTAACCAATCATAAAAGTGTTGCAGTTGGTCATCATTGCCTTCCGCAATGATTTCGACACTGCCGTCTGTACAATTTCTTACCGTGCCTTTAATACCAATTTTCTCTGCTTCTTTCCATGTAAAATAGCGAAACCCGACACCTTGAACTCGACCATATACGACAAATCGTTTTGCCATGATTTGCTCCTTTGTTACAAAAACTTTTTAAAAATTAACCGCACTTTCCTATTCCCATTTTTTAAAATTTAGCATAGCATTACAATCATCTAATTTCATTCAAAAAATAAAAGGAGTAATTATGAAATTATGTCAGTTTGCATTAGGTGTTGTTGCCTTTGCAGTCAGTGCGAGCAGTTTAGCCGGTACGGTCACCACGTCATCAAACCTTGAGTTTCTTGCAATCAACGGCCAAAAAGCCAGCAAATCCCTTCTAAAAGAAAAAAAATCATTCAATGCTGAAGCTGACCAAACACAACAAGTTGTGGTACGTTTAGGTGAAATCGTCGGTACTGGTTCTAGCCAAGGACTTTTTGAGTCTAATCCTATTATTGTGACCTTCAAAGGTACGGCTGATGATGTTGTGTTATCTGCAGAAAAAATTCGTTCGCAAGAAGATGGCGAAAAATTTAATGCACAACCACAAATTACCGTTAAAACTAAATCAGGTAATGTGATTGATGCTAAAGTGGATACCTTAAAACAAGAAGGTTTATTCCCATCAGCGAATATTGTTAATGACCTCGCTGAGTATAATGCATCTAATGCACCCGCAGCGGTTTCAGCTTTAGCAGTACCTGCAGTAGGTATGATGCCTGCAGCATCAGGAAAAGCAGCGAAAGGCAAAGTTGTTGTGCAAGGTGAAAACGTTGCTGAACAACAATTACAATACTGGTTCCAACAAGCCGATAAAGAAACTCAAACTCGTTTCTTAAACTGGGCAAAAAAACAAAAATAATCGTTTTTTTAACCGCACTTTGATAAAGAAGTGAGCCTTCCCGCTCACTTTTTTATCATCCATTTTTTAGTCATAAAATAATAAGCAAGGATATCAACATGAATCAATGGCTTAATGCAAAAGTAATCGCTTCAATACCTATTTTTATTGCAGTGAATATCGCAGCGTTCGGCGTCTGGTTTTTTGATATTTCTACGCAATCTATGCCCTTGATTTTAGGGATTATTGCAGGCGGTTTAGTGGATTTAGATAATCGTCTTACCGGACGATTAAAAAATATTTTTTACACATTAATTGCCTTTTCTATTTCAACCTTCATCGTTCAACTCAATATTGGTAAACCCATTCAATACGTATTGCTGATGACCATCATCACCTTTTTATTTACGATGGTTGGCGCCGTAGGTGAACGTTATCGCACCATTGCGTTTGGTACGCTGGTGGTAGCCATTTATACCACTCTCACTTATACACCAGATAATTCTGCGAGTTGGTTTATCAATCCTGTAATGATTTTATTAGGCACCTTGCTCTACAGTATTGTGACTATCATTGTTTATCTCTTTTTCCCAAATCGTCCTGTACAAGAAAGTGTGGCAAAAGCGTTTTGTGCCTTAGGCAATTATCTAGATGCAAAATCAGAATTTTTTGATCCTGATGAGATTGATGAAATCGAGAAAAAACACCTTAATTTTGCGATGAAAAACACCAATGTGGTGGATGCCTTCAATCAAGCGAGAACAGCACTTTTCTATCGTATTCGTGGGCAACATCGCCATGCTCGCACACAACGCATGATCCGCTATTATTTTGCTGCGCAAGACATTCATGAGCGTGCAAATTCAACACATTTTGATTATCGACAAATTGCGGAACAACTCAAAAATACCGATTTAATTTTCCGTATTCAGCGCTTGCTCGAATTACAAGCGCAAGCCTGTCACGATATTACGGCTTGCCTGCGTCAAAATACGCCTTATCACTATAATATTCGCGTAGAAAAAGCATTAATGGGGACAATTCAATCCCTTGAGCTTTATAGTAAAGAACATACCAATCAAAACAATGTGTTGCTTGCCCTTCAAACACTTATTGATAACCTGCAAAGCATTAACTGGCAGTTACGTCAGCTTGAGCAAGAAACTACTGAAAATGAGCAAACTGCACAGATCCATACTGAACAAATTACGGGCTTAAAAAATATTCTTTCAGTTATTGGAAGTAATTTCACTTTTGAGTCACCACTTTTCCGCCATGCTGTACGTTTGTCTATCGTGGTATTCTTGTGTTGTGCTATTGTTGAATTTTTCCAATTTAATTTGGGTTACTGGATTTTGCTTACAGCGGTCTTTGTTTGTCAACCAAACTATTCCGCAACCAAAGTGCGGTTACGTCAGCGTATTATTGGGACGATTTTAGGGGTAATTATTGGCTCCTTATTGCCATATCTCAACCCAACATTAGAGATGAAACTTGGCTTAATGGTGGTGACCAGTACGCTCTTTTTCTTTTTCCGTAGTAATAATTACAGTTTCTCCACGTTCTTTATTACCTTGCAAGTATTGATCAGTTTCGATGTAATGGGATTTGACACACAATCAGCGCTCTTCCCTCGCCTCATTGATACTGTATTAGGTTCAGCCATTGCATGGTTTGCCGTTTCTTATCTATGGCCGGATTGGAAATATCTGCAACTCGATAAAGTGAGCCGTCAAGCGATTCAAAGTGATGCGCAATATTTCTTACACATTATTAGCCAACTGCAATTTGGTAAAAGCGATAATTTAAAATACCGCATTGCACGCCGTAATGCCCATCAATATGCGGCAGCATTAAGTACGACGCTTTCCAACATGAACAACGAACCGAAAAAATATCAAGCGTATTTGCAGGAAGGTTTTGACTTATTAAAAATGAATTATTCCCTATTGAGCTATATTTCTGCTTTAGGGGCATATCGCAATAAAATGGCGCAATTACAACAAACTACCGAGTTTTTATCAGACTTTTATCCTGTGGCGAAAAAGGTTTTATATGCACTGGAAAATATTGAAAAGCTTCGTCCAGAAATCTTTGAAAAGCTCCAAAATAGTATTGAACAGAGCTTAAAAAAAATTCAATGGGATGAAACACAAGCTAAAAACAATGCGGTCTTTGCGTTGCCATACCAACAACTTAACTTGATTTCTCAATTGCTACCTCAGTTATATCGCTATTTCCAACATAGTCAGAAAGAACTGATTGCAAAATAAAGGAAAAACTGACCGCACTACCCCGAATTTTTTATTGTTCTCAATGCAATAAACAGGGATAATACGCCTCTTATATAAAATATAATTTAGACGCAATGACACATTACATTCTACTCATTATCAGCACTGCATTAATCAATAACTTCGTTTTGGTCAAATTCTTAGGACTTTGTCCATTTATGGGTGTGTCCAAAAAAATTGAAACAGCAATTGGTATGGGGCTTGCTACGACGTTCGTATTAACCGTCGCATCATTGTGTTCTTATTTAGTCGATAATTATATTTTAATGCCGCTAAATGCTACATTTTTGCGCACTTTAGTTTTCATTTTGGTGATTGCCGTCGTGGTTCAATTTACTGAAATGGTAATCAATAAAACGAGCCCATCACTTTATCGCTTATTAGGGATTTTCTTACCACTGATTACCACAAACTGTGCCGTACTCGGTGTGGCATTATTAAACGTCAATTTGGCACACAATTTAACCGAATCCGTCATTTATGGGTTTGGCGCCTCTTTAGGCTTTGCGCTGGTTTTAGTTTTATTTGCCGCATTGCGTGAACGCCTTGTTGCTGCAGATGTCCCTATTACGTTTCGTGGCTCGTCTATTGCGTTAATTACGGCCGGTTTAATGTCTCTCGCCTTTATGGGCTTCGCCGGGTTAGTAAAATGATTTATCTCTTAATGTTTATTACTGTGACAGTGATTTTTCTCGGCTTATTTTGGAATAACACTAAAAAATAATGTTTATCTTAATTTCAGTAACCGTTCTCGCTTTAATTTTTGGTGCGATTTTAGGCGTTGCTTCGATTAAATTAAAAGTCGAAGCTGATCCTATCGTTGAAAAAATTGATGCCATCTTACCGCAAAGCCAATGTGGGCAATGCGGCTATCCTGGCTGTAAGCCTTATGCTGAAGCGATTGCTAATGGTGACGTTATCACAAAATGCGTGCCAGGTGGTCGTCCAACAGTCGTAAAAATTGCCGAAATCATGGGCGTTGATGTACCTGCAATGGATGATGTCGCTGAACCTGAAGAAATGGTAGCCTTTATTGATGAAAATATGTGTATTGGCTGTACCAAATGCATTCAAGCCTGCCCTGTTGATGCCATTATTGGTACAAATAAAGCTATGCATACTATTATTCCTGATCTCTGTACTGGCTGTGAACTTTGCGTTGCACCTTGTCCGACAGATTGTATTTCCATGATTAAAGTGAAAAAAGATATTGATAATTGGAACTGGAAATTTGATCCTAAATTAGTCATTCCGGTTGTAAACACCACAGAAATCGAGAAAAAATTAGTGGTTGGGGAGTCGGAATAATATGGCTGATGTATTAACAAGATTTAAATCCGGCAAAATTTGGGATTTTAAAGGCGGTATTCATCCTCCTGAAATGAAATCTCAATCAAACCAATCCCCTATTCAGCAATCAGAACTTGCTCATGATTTTTACGTGCCAATTAAACAACATGCCGGCACAGCGGGAAATGTATTAGTTAAAGAAGGCGATTATGTGCTTAAAGGCCAACCTTTAACACAAGGTGATGGCTTAAGAACCTTGCCTGTTCACGCGCCAACTTCTGGTACCGTAAAGTTTATCGGAAAACATGTTGCGCCCCATCCTTCCGGTTTAACCGAGGACATGATTCATATTCAAGCGGATGGCTTGGATAAATGGCGTGAGCAATTTCCACTTGAAGAATTTTTCACACAACCTGTCGAACAACTCATTGATCGTATTTATCAAGCAGGCGTTGCCGGCTTAGGTGGTGCGGTATTCCCGACTGCCGCCAAAATCCAATCAGCTGAAAAGAAAGTTAAACTCTTAATTATTAACGGTGCGGAATGCGAACCTTATATTACCTGTGATGACCGCTTAATGCGTGATTATACAGATGAAATAATCGAAGGGATTCGCATCTTACGTTATATCTTACGTCCTGAAAAAGTGGTGATTGCGGTTGAAGACAATAAACCCGAAGCAATTCAAGCTATTCAGCAATCACTACATGGTGCAAATGATATTGAATTGCGCGTTATTCCGACTAAATATCCATCTGGTGCAGCCAAACAACTGATTTATTTGCTTACCGGCATGGAAGTGCCAAGTGGCGGACGTTCTTACGATATTGGCGTATTGATGCATAATGTCGGTACAGCTTTTGCGGTGAAAAGAGCGGTCATTAATGATGAGCCTTTAATTGAGCGTGTCGTTACGCTGACTGGTGATAAAATTTCAGAGAAAGGCAACTACTGGGTTCGCTTGGGCACACCGGTTGATCACTTATTGGCGCAAGTTGGCTATCAATATGATGAGCGCTTCCCTGTTTTTGCCGGCGGACCAATGACGGGATTACAACTTTCTGATCTCAACGCACCCGTCACAAAATTAATAAACTGTTTATTAGCACCCGATCATTTTGAATATGGTGAACCAGAACCTGAACAATCTTGTATCCGCTGTTCTGCTTGTTCTGATGCTTGCCCTGTCAATTTAATGCCACAGCAACTTTATTGGTATGCTCGCAGTGAGGATCACCAAAAATCAGAAGAATATTGCTTAAAAGATTGTATTGAATGTGGCGTGTGTGCTTATGTTTGTCCAAGCCATATTCCGCTTATTCAATATTTCCGACAAGAAAAATCCAAAATTTGGGAAATTAAAGAAAAAGCGAAAAAAGCCGAAGAGGCTAAAATCCGTTTTGAAGCAAAACAAGCTCGTATGGAGCGTGAAGAACAAGAGCGTAAAGCGCGTTCACAACGTGCGGCAGAAGCTCGTCGAGAAGAACTTGCAAAACAAAAAGGTGAAGACCCCGTTAAAGCCGCGTTAGAACGCTTGAAAGCAAAACAAGCGGGTTCAGCAGTAAATAAAGAAACGAAAACTATCGTATCTGAGAAAGGTGAAATCTTACCGGATAACCATGACCTTATGGAGCAACGTAAAGCTCGCCGTCTTGCTAAACAACAAGCGCAAGCAGAGACAGGCACTGTGACGGATACAACAACGTCACAAACTGATGAAAAAGAGGCGAAGAAAGCAGATGTTGCTGCAGCTCTAGCAAGAGCAAAAGCCAAGAAAGCTGCTGCTCAAGGTGAAACAGTTGCGACAAATGCAACTGAAAGCGCGGTCGAAAAAACAGATGAAAGTCCAACCGCACTTGATCCGAAAAAAGCTGCTGTAGCCGCTGCTATTGCAAGAGCTAAAGCTAAAAAAGCGGCTGCTC
>JABZOY010000063.1:0-9558 GCA_015255025.1 Haemophilus sp. | reverse complement strand
GGTCCACTCCTGTGTTTATAAAATAAGATGAGCTAATACGCTCATCGTAGAAACCCACGTAAAAACCTATCTAGTGGGGCTAAAATGGCAAAAGTGCGGTCAAAAAATCTCATGTTTTTCAACCGCACTTTAAACACTATTTCGCTAATTTAACGTCTTGAACCCATTTTTCAATTAAGGCTTTGCGTTGTTCGGTTGCACCGTATTTTTCAAAGTCATAATTGATCAGATTAAGTTTACTTGGATCAAACGCGGTTGGCGATTGTTCCGCTGTGGTGTTGGTTAAGATTTGTAAAGAATCACCTTGTTTCCATGCTAACTCTTGACCTTCTTTAGATAATGCCCAATCCACGAATAATTTTGCGTTATCGATGTTACGCGCACCTTTTAAGATACTCACGCCACCTAATTCATAGCCGGTACCTTCGCAAGGCACCACTAATTCCAACGGCGCACCTTGACGTTTTTCAAGTGCGTAATCGTGTAAGAAACCGATACCTACCGCAGTTTCACCACGTGCCGCATTACGAGATGGGGTGACACCTGATTTGGTGTATTGAGATACGTTTGGATGTAATGCTTTTAAGAAATCAAAGGCTTTATCTTCGCCCCAAAGTTGAACGAAAGTAGCCAACGCGGTGTAAGCTGTACCCGCACTTTGTGGGTCAGCAATTTGCACTTCACCTTTTAAGCGAGGATCGGTTAAATCTTTCCAGCATTTAGGTACTTCTTTAATACCTAATTTTGCTAAACGCTCGGTATTCACACCAAAGCCTAAGATACCCATGTAGATAGATGATACATAATGGCCTTTGGTTTTCGCTGGATCACGGAAACGCTCAACAATTTCATCAATGTGTTTAGATTTATAAGGTTCGATTAAACCTAACTCTGCAGCTTGTGCTTGAGGGTCGAATGTACCACCAAACCATACGTCTGCTTGCGGGTTATTTTTTTCTGCTTCAACTTTTGCGAAAGTACTACCTGAACCGTTGCGAATAAATGAGGTTTTCACATCATATTTTTCGCCAAACGCTTTCGTTGTCGTTTCACAAAGAATGTTGGTCGCACTACAATACACCACCAAACGCCCTTGAGCATTAACAGCAGATGATGTCATTAAACCCGCAGCTAAAAGTGCGGTTGAAATTGAGAGAGAAATTTTATTCATTTTCATTGTAGACTCCTCATAAATAACACAGATGAAATAATAAAAACGAGCACATCGTAAGCGCAAACGAAAAAAATTTCCGTGAAGTACTTCACAAATTTAAAAAATTAAAATAAAAAAAGAAAGAAAGGTGAATTTAAGCTGATTTTTCTTTATAATCCCAATAATTTTTACCTTCCGTTTTTGAGGACGTTCCATGTCAAACTCATCTTGTATTATCATCGCCATCACGGGTGCATCCGCTTCAGGCAAAAGTTCCATCGCATCTACTGTTCATAAAGAACTTTGTAACGAGTTAGGATGCCAAGAAATTGGGATTATTGCTGAAGACAGCTACTATAAAGATCAAAGCCATTTAGAGATGAGTGAGCGCATAAAAACAAACTATGACCATCCCAATTCAATGGATAGAGATTTACTCATTCAACACTTAAAAGACTTAAAAAACGGAACCGCCGTAGATATTCCTGTCTATAGTTATGTTGATCACACCAGAACAGGCGAAACCAAACACTTCACGCCGAAAAAAATTGTGATTTTAGAAGGGATCTTATTGCTTACTGATGAGCGAGTTCGCCAATTAGCCGATATTTCTGTATTCGTGGATACCCCATTAGATATTTGCTTTATCCGCCGTTTACAACGTGATATGGAAGAACGAGGCCGTTCGTTACAATCTGTTATTGATCAATATCGTGCAACTGTGCGCCCAATGTTCATGCAATTTATCGAACCATCAAAACAATATGCGGATATCGTGATTCCGCGCGGTGGTAAAAACCGTATTGCGATTAATATGTTAAAAGCTCAAATTCTTCATTTGTTAAACCAAAAATAGGAAAAATCATGCGTCTTTGCGATACCGATATCGAACGCTATCTAGATGATGGCATTATTTCTTTAACGCCTCGTCCTGAAAATGACAAAATCAATGGTGCGACCATTGATGTGCGTTTAGGCAATTCATTTCGCGTATTTCGTGAACATTCCGCGCCTTATATTGATTTAAGTGGACCGAAAGAAGAAGTCTCTGCTCAACTTGAATCAGTGATGAGTGACGAAATTATTATCGCTGATGATGAAGCCTTCTTCTTACACCCTGGTATGTTGGCATTAGCGACCACATTGGAGTCAGTGAAACTCCCTGCCAATATTATCGGTTGGCTAGATGGTCGTTCTTCACTTGCTCGTTTAGGTTTAATGGTGCACGTGACCGCTCATCGTATTGATCCAGGTTGGGAAGGCAAAATTGTGTTGGAATTCTACAACTCTGGCAAATTACCTTTAGCATTACGTCCTAATATGGTGATTGGTGCTTTAAGTTTTGAAGTGTTAAGTGGTCCAGCTGCTCGCCCGTATACCAGTCGTAAAGATGCCAAATATAAACATCAGCAGAATGCGGTGGCAAGCCGAATTAATGAGGATTAATCCATGAAAAAGATCGCAATTAGCCTGTTGATCGTGCTGTTTGCGATCTTTGCTTTTTTTTATGTTCAACTTCAACAAGCTAAGAGTCTTTTGACCGAACAACTGACGAAACGAGATATTCAACTTGAAACGGTAAGTATTAGCCTCTTTCCACAGCCTGTTATTTCCTTAGAAAAGGTTAAATATCACGCGATTTCTGCACAAAAAATTGAAGGAAAATTACCTTTTATTTCACTCGTTTTTGGGAATCCAACGATTGACGAAATTCAAATTCAGCAAGCTCGCTTTACTGAAAATGCATTGAATTCAGCCAATATCCGCATGGTATTTTCAGATTTTGCACTCAAACAATTTTTAAAAAAAGATCTTACTTTTAATGGTAGCAACCATATTTGGGTGAACCTTGAAAAACCTATTTATGGCAACACCGCAACCTTTGATTTTCTTTTTAACAAAGGAAATATCGCCCTTCGTCAGGAAGGTGAATCACTTATTCAATTTGATGACGTGCAATTCAATCAGCAAAAATTAGGCTATATTGAAATTCATGCTGATTTAACGAAACCACAGAAACTTGCCATTGGTTACATTCGACCAACATGCGCCACGAATTGTCTTGCTGTACTCAAATTTAGTAGCTATCTGCAAAAAAGTGCGGTCAATTTTTCTGGTAAAAATTTTCCATTAACACAGTTGTTAGCGTTACTTAATTTTCCTCAAACCATGACGGGCACAAGTGATTTTAATGTTCAATTAGCTTTTGCAAATTCAGAATTAGCTCAAGGGAAATTTGATTTTAACGCACGTGATGGTGAGCTTTTAGGACTTAACCTACTGGATATGGCAGCACAGTATTTACCGATTAATTACAACAGTGATTTAACCGCGAGTAGAAATATGAACACGCCTTATGAGCGTTTTGAATCAAGCCTTTCATTCGAAAATCATTTACTCAAAGTCGATAAAATAAGCTTAAAAACAACCGCACTTTTAGCGGAAGGTGCTGGAGCGATTGATTTAGATAATGTACAATGTGATGTCAATTTAACCTTAAGATCCACTAACGAAAAATACAAAAAGCTGGCATTGCCTATTCGCTTTTTCGATAGTTGCTACTCACCACAGTATAAGGTGAATATTGACCAAAACTTTCGTCATCAATTGAAGGAATTAATTAAAGAGAAATTAAAATAATGTCATTTTATCAGAAAGCAGAAAGAACCCAATATTGGCGCGTAGTCATCATGGCTTGCGCCGCTTTTATTTTTAATACCACGGAATTTGTGCCAGTTGCGTTACTCACCGATATCGGACAAAGTTTTGATATGCAAAGCTCCGATGTGGGTTTAATGATGACCGTTTATGCTTGGACTGTCATGATCATGTCTTTACCCGCCATGCTCGCGACAGGCGATATGGAACGTAAAGGCTTATTACTGAAACTTTTCGTCATTTTTATCATCGGTCATATTATCTCGGTCATTGCATGGAATTATTGGATTCTGCTAATTGCTCGTATGTGTATTGCAGTAGCGCATTCACTCTTCTGGGCAATTACCGCATCATTAGTGATGCGTGTGGCACCGAAGAATAAGAAAACACAAGCAATTGGTATGCTCGCTATCGGTACATCCCTTGCGACTATTTTAGGCTTACCATTAGGCCGTTTAGTCGGTCAATTAGTTGGTTGGCGTATTACTTTCGCAATCATTGCCGCATTAGCTTTGGTTGTGATGGTATTTATTATGCGTTTATTACCAAATCTACCAAGTAAAAATGCAGGCTCGTTATCTAGTCTGCCGATTTTAGCAAAACGTCCATTACTAATTGGACTTTATGCTACAACGGTAATCATTGTTTCAGCACATTTTACCGCTTATACCTACATTGAACCCTTTATGGTTCAAATCGGCGAACTCGATCCAAATCTTGCAACGATAATTTTGTTAGTTTTTGGGGTTTCTGGCATTACCGCAAGTGTGATCTTTAACCGCTTATACCGTTTCGGTCCAACTCAATTTATCAGTGGGGCTATGATTTTACTGGCTATATCTTTAACATTTATGCTTGCCTCTGCGAGTTATATCGCCACCATGTTTACCCTTGCTTTTATTTGGGGTATTGGCATCTCTTGTATCGGACTGGCATTACAAATGCGCGTACTACAACTTGCTCCTGATGCAACGGACGTAGCTAGTGCCATTTATTCCGGTATTTTCAATGCGGGTATTGGTGCAGGCGCACTGTTTGGTAACCAAATCGCTCGCCATGTTGGTCTTGAATATATTGGATTTAGCGGTGCTGCATTAGCGGTTATTGCTCTCGGCATCTTTGTCTTCTTCAATTTCCGTTACCGCGCTCAAAACGTCTAAAAAAATGACCGCACTTACTCAATAAGTGCGGTCATTTTCTTTTTTCTTTTTTCTTTTCTAATCGAGATTGAAACAAGCGATTAGCTTACCATCAGGATATTTTTCCAATTTCGGTTGCTCATTTCGACATTTATCGGTCGCTTTCCAACAACGTGGATTAAATGCACAACCTTTTGGTGGATTAATCGGGCTTGGTAATTCGCCCTTTAATTTAATCCGCTGACGACGTAATTCAGGCGATAATCTTGGCGTAGCCGAAAGTAACGCTTGTGTATAAGGATGCTGAGGATTATTAAAGATCTGCGCTTTTGTGCCCATTTCAACACAGCGACCTAAATACATCACCATCACCTCATCTGCAATGTGCTCAACCACCGAAAGATCATGGGAAATAAACACATAAGATAAACCAAGCTCAGCTTGTAAATCCATCATCAAATTCAGCACTTGCGCACGAACGGACACATCTAATGCAGAAACGGGTTCATCCGCCACAACCACATCAGGTTCAAGCATTAAACCACGGGCAATCGCGATACGTTGACGCTGTCCTCCCGAAAACATATGTGGATAGCGATTATAAAACTCTGCACGCAGTCCCACTTTTGCCATCATGGCCAATACTTTTTCTTTACGCTCTTTTGCCGATAAATTGGTATTAATGACTAAAGGTTCTTCCAAAATTGTGCCAATTTTCTTACGCGGGTTCAGTGATGCATAAGGGTTTTGAAACACGATTTGGATTTTCTGACGGCGCAATGCTTTCGTTTCGTGATCATTCTCTAAGAAATTTTGCCCGTTGTAATACAACTCACCTTCAGTCGGCTCTTCTATCATCGTCAAAAGACGACCAAGTGTCGATTTCCCACAACCTGACTCCCCCACCACGGCAAGCGTTTTGCCTCGTTCTAGAGAAAAAGACACACCATCTAATGCTTTCACTTGCTGTGTTTTCGCAAACATTCCTTTTTTCACAGGATAATATTTTTTCAGCCCAATAGCATTGAGCAATGGTGCATTTTCTTGCGCGACATTAGACATTGCTTGGTTCTCCTTGGGCATTTAATGGGGTGTGACATTTTACTTGTCGATTTCCTATTTGACGCAATTCAGGTTCAACACTTCGACAAAGATCGGTCGCATACGGACATCGTGGATTTAACAAACAACCTTGTGGGCGATCGTATTTACCTGGCACCACACCAGGTAAAGATTGCAAACGAGATTTACCTTCTGCGAACTCAGGTAAAGAACGCAATAACGCTTGAGTGTAAGGATGTTTTGGCTCACGGAAAATATCTTCCGCCCGCCCTTCTTCCACTACTTGTCCTGCATACATCACAATAATACGATGCGCCGCTTCTGCGACTAACGCAAGATCATGCGTGATCAGAATCAACGACATACATTCTTTTTGCTGTAACTCAAGTAACAAATCTACAATTTGTGCTTGAATAGTCACATCCAGTGCAGTGGTTGGTTCATCAGCAATGAGCAATCTCGGTTTACATGCAATGGCCATAGCAATCATAACGCGTTGGCTCATCCCGCCAGAAAGCTGATGCGGATAAACATCAATACGTGATTCAGGATCAGGAATACCGACTAAACGTAATAGCTCTAAGGTGCGCTCACGACGTTCTTTTTTGCTGCCGCCTTGATGCGCTTTGATGGCTTCCATAATTTGGAAACCCACCGTATAGGCCGGATTTAAGCTTGTCATCGGGTCTTGGAAGATCATGGCAATATCTGCGCCAACTAATTCCCGCTTTTCTTTTGCCGGTAAGCTTAAGAGATCTTTACCTTCAAATTCTAGCCCTTTCGCTGAAACACGCCCAGGAAAATCAATTAAGCCCATCACAGCAAGGGAACTTACTGATTTCCCTGAACCTGACTCGCCGACAATACCTAATACTTCGCCTTGATTGACTTGGTAGCTTATACGATCCACCGCTTTAAAAGGTGCTTTTTCATCACCAAAGTGAACAGACAGCTCTTTTACATCCAATAATGCCATTCTGCCCCCTATTGTTTTAATTTTGGATCGAGTGCATCACGCAACCCGTCGCCCATTAAGTTAAATGCTAAAACAAGCGATAAAATCACTAAACCTGGAATGGTAACCAACCAGTTTGCCGCCTGCATAAAGCTACGTGATTCAGATAACATAGTACCCAATTCTGGTGTTGGTGGTTTTGCGCCGATACCTAAGAAACCTAAAGTCGCTAATTCTAAAATCGCATTAGAAATCCCCATCGTCATTTGTACGATAAGCGGTGCAAGGCAATTCGGTAAAATGACAATAAACATTAAACGTAATACGCTTGCTCCCGCCACTCGTGAAGAGGTGACATAATCTCGGTTTTTCTCGTTTAATACTGCTGCACGTGTTAAGCGCACATAACTTGGAATCGAAACCACGGCAATCGCCAACGTCGCATTTGTTAAAGAAGGCTCTAAAATTGACACCACCACAATGGTTAAAAGCAAGTTTGGGATAGCCAACATAATGTCAATAAAACGAACAATTAATGTATCTAATGCTCCACCATAATAGCCTGCGAGCAAGCCAAGACTCGTCCCTAAAATGCAAGATAAAATGACAATAATGAAACCTGCAAAAACAGAAATGCGCGTACCATAAATAATGCGAGAAAGAATATCTCGACCAATGTCATCCGTACCCAGTAAATAAGCTGAATTGCCGCCTTCATACCACGCAGGCGGTAACAATAGCGCTGAACGATTTTGTTCGATAGGATCAAAAGGTGCTATCCAAGGGGCAAAAATACTGATTAATGCCACAGCAAGGATAAAAGTGAGCCCAATCACCGCCCCTTTATTTTGTTTGAAATAAAACCAAAACTCCTGCAACGGTGTGCGCGGTGCGAAGGTTTCAATAGGTAAAGTTTGTTCCGTCATTAATAAGGCTCCTTATTGATGGCGAATACGTGGGTTTACCACGCCATAAAGTAAATCGATCGTCAAATTCACCACAATAATAATTGTAGCAATAATCAACACGGCGCCTTGTAAGACGGGATAATCGCGATTGGTAATAGCATCAATGATCCATTTACCAATGCCTGGCCATGAGAAAATCGTTTCGGTTAAAACTGCACCAGATAATAACTGCCCGACAATCAAGCCCACAACTGTCACAACGGGGATAAGCGCATTGCGTAGTGCGTGAAAAATGACAATTCGGGTATAACTTAAGCCTTTCGCTTTTGCAGTACGAATATAATCTTCGCCTAACACTTCCAACATTGAAGAACGTGTCATTCGAGTAATTACTGCAAGTGGAATAGTACCTAATATAATAGCCGGTAGAATCAATGACTTAACTGCATTTTCAAAAGCGCCTGGCACACCTGAAAGCCAAGTATCGATTAACATAAAACCGGTTGGTGTATCGATCCAGAAACTGTCTTCTAAACGTCCCCCTTGTGGCAAACCAAACCAAGGTGAAACATATAAGATCAAAATTAATCCCCACCAGAAAATTGGCATGGAATAACCCGTTAAGGACATGGCTGTTACGATATGAGAAATCCAGCTATCTTTCTTTACAGCAGCAATCGTTCCTAGCGTAATACCAGCAATTAATGACCAAAATAGTGCAAAGAAAGCCAATTCAAACGTGGCAGGGAAAAGTGTGAAAAACTCCCTCAGAACAGGTTGTTGAGTACGGAATGATTCACCAAAATCGCCTTGTATTACATTACCAATATAATTGAAATATTGCTGATACAACGGTAAATCGAGACCAAGTTGTTTCATCATTTGTTGATGAACTTCTGGCGTTAAACCTCGCTCTCCCATCATAATTTCCACAGGATCGCCTGGAATAAAATGAATGAGAGCAAAAGTCACAAAAGTAATGGCGATAAAGGTAGGAATCACCATTAAAATACGTTTTAAAATAAATTTAAACATCTACTTCCCACATGATAAAAGTGCGGTCGTTTCTTCGAACGTTTTCGCACTGGCATATTGAATATGAACACTAGTATTCATACTCGTTGCAATAAAATTCTCCCGATTCTACCGCACTTTTTCTAATTTTGCCAAATGCGCAATCAGCCACTTAATGCCTTGAGCTTGGAAAGCAATTTGTAAGCGGGTGTTATTGTCTGAGCCTTCAACGTTTATGACAGTGCCAAAACCAAACTTTTCATGTTTCACTTTTTGCCCTATTTTCCATTCATTTTCTGGCAAACTCGTGCTTAAACTTCCTACTTTCGCTTGGTTTAATGCTCGAGTCACCGTTCCGCGTAAACGGATTTCTTGAATACACTCTGATGGCAATTCTGTGATAAATCGCGAAGGCAAATGACGTTCTTCTTTCGTGTAAACACGACGACTTTCCGCATAACAAATGGTGAGTTTTTGCTTAGCTCGAGTAATGCCCACATAAGCAAGACGGCGTTCTTCCTCCAAACGACCAGGCTCTTCAAATGAACGAAAACTTGGGAATACGCCCTCTTCTACCCCCACCATAAATACGCGCGGGAACTCCAAGCCTTTTGCAGAGTGTAAGGTCATCATTTCCACACAAGATTGATGCGGCGATGCCTGCTCTTC
>JABZOY010000062.1:0-9735 GCA_015255025.1 Haemophilus sp. | reverse complement strand
CTTTAAATGCTAAAGTTGGACCATGGAATAATTCAAGCGCATAAATATTGTCTTCTACTTTTTCTAACGGTGCAGGAAAAGTAAATGCATTTTTCACCATCGCATCTAAAGTGGCTTTCGATAATTCTTCACCGATTAATGCGCCAAGAATTTTTTGGCTACGTTCAACCAATGGTAAGGCTAATAATTCGTCAATATTGCTTAACGTTGGAATGGTTTCCGGAAAAAATAAGCCTTGGTCCTTACCAAGCCCTTGACGTACTGCCTGAGCAAAATTTACTTGTTCTTCAGGGTGTTTGATGTTGTACAAATTCATTGTATATCCGTTAATTATAGAGTTTTGATAAAATGTTATTCCCCTCTTATAAAAGAGGGGATAAAGCGATTTGTTATTTAACCGAGCTCTCTCGCGCCATCATTATCGACCTTACAAACATGAACAAAGCCTTCATTGTTTTGCAAATAATGATTTTCTAAATAAGTCGCCAGTTTTGTTGCCGTTTGTAAATCGGGTGCGATGGAGAAAATCGTTGGACCTGAGCCTGAAATCCCCGTCGCTAACGCGCCTAAATCACGCGTGGCTTGTTTCACTTCCGCGAAGTTGGGTAATAAAGCCTCACGATAAGGTTCCGCAATCACATCTTTCATCATCATCGCTGCAAGATTTTCTTGATGCGTGTGACACGCATGCACAAAGCCACCTAAATGACGACCATGAGAAATCACATCTTGACGCGTGTAGCTTTTCGGTAAAATTGCACGCGCTTCAGCAGTTGAAACCTCAATACCAGGATAAGCTAAAACCCAATACCAATTATCAAAAAATGGTAGTTTTTGGCAAATATTACCGAGGGATTGTACCATAAATTGCACACCACCAAGATAACAAGGCGCCACATTATCATAATGGATTGAACCAGAAATACGACCTTCTAGCTCTCCCATCATTTCTAACAGTTCCATTTTTGAGAATGGTTCATCATGGAATTTATTTAATGCCACTAATGCAGCTACGATAGAGCACGCACTTGAACCTAATCCCGAACCAATCGGCATATTTTTCTCAAGGGTCAAACGCAATGGTTTAACTCTCACATTGCGTAATTTTAATTGCTCACTAAACAGTACATAGGCCTGATACACGATATTTTTTTGCGGCTCTTTTGGCAATTTACGCACAAAATAGCCCGCACTTTCGAGTTCAAAACCACTTGGAATAGACTCTATCTGTACGACATCACCTAATAATGAACCATCAATCGGCGAAATGGCTGCACCTAATGTGTCAAACCCTACACTAATATTGGCACTCGATGCCGGAGCATAAATTCTTAACATGTTATGGCCTTCTTAGTGGTGTAATGTTCTTAAAATATCAGCAAAGATGCCCGCTGCAGTCACTGCGTTACCTGCACCGTAACCACGTAATAACAACGGAATTGGTTGATAATAACGGGTATAGAATGCAAGAGCATTTTCACCGTCTTTCACCTTGTACAATGGATTATTTTGATCCACGGCGATGATTGATACCTTGCAGTGGCCATCTTTAATTTGACCTACGTAACGCAATACTTTGCCTTCGGCTTTTGCGGCTTCAACACGCGCTTTAAATTCCGCATCTAATTGTGGCAACATCGCCATAAATTCATCAGCAGATTTACCTTCAGAGAAGCCTTTCGGTAACACGCCTTCCACTTCCACATCGGAAAGCTCAAGTTCTAACCCTGCCTCACGCGCTAGAATCAGTAATTTACGTGCCACATCTTGACCCGATAAATCATCACGAGGATCTGGTTCTGTAAACCCTTTTTCACGTGCAAGTGCGGTCACTTCTGAAAGAGAAAGTCCTTCCTCTAATTTACCGAAAATGAAAGAAAGTGAGCCGGACAAAATACCTTCAAAATACTCAAGCTCATCCCCTGCTGCCAATAAATTCTGTAAGTTTTCGATAACCGGTAAACCAGCGCCTACGTTGGTTTCGTATAGGAATTTATGTTGGCTCGCTTGTGCATTGCGACGTAATTCGTGGTAATAAGCTAATTCACGGGTATTCGCTTTTTTATTTGGAGTGACCACATGGAAGCCTTCTTTTAACGCACGAGCATAAAGTCCTGCAACCGATTCAGCTGTTGTACAATCTACGAAGACTGGGTTCACTACGTGGTGTAATTTAATGAAAGATAACAACACATCGAAATCAGAAGGTTGGGTTGCATTTTCAAGATCCGCTTTCCAATTATCTAAATTCAATCCGTTTTCATCCAAAAGCATTTTTGTTGAATTCGCTAAGGCACAAACACGGATTTCAATGTCCTTCTTTGCGAGGTATTCTTTTTGATGTTTAATTTGTTCAATTAACTCACCACCAACGCCACCAACTCCTACTAGAAACATATCGACAACTTTCTTGTTATTAAAAAGGGCTTGGTGAGTCGCTTTCACAGCTTCAATCGCTTTATTTTGCGCGACAACTGCGGAAATTGAACGCTCAGAAGAACCTTGTGCAATTGCAACTAAGCTGATATTCGCTTGTGCTAAGGCAGAGAAGAAACGAGCCGCAATACCTTTAGCTTGTTTCATACCATCACCTACAACTGAGATGATAGATAGATCTTTTGCGACTTCAATTGGCTCTAAGTCATGCGCTTTTAATTCTGTCGCAAACTCTTGTTCTAAAATCGCTTTCGCTGCATCCGCTGATTTAACAGGCACACAGAAACTAATGCTGTATTCAGAAGAAGATTGAGTGATTAAAATAACTGAAATACCGGCTTTTGACATCGCTGAAAATACACGCGCAGCCATCCCTACCATGCCTTGCATACCAGGGCCTGAAACATTAAACATTGCCACGTTGTCAAGGTTAGTAATCCCTTTCACTTGTAAACCTTCAGATTTCACATGACCATCGATTATTGAACCTGGTGCAGATGAATTACCGGTATTTTTAATCACACAAGGGATTTGTTTTGGTAATAATGGACCAATTGTACGTGGATGGATCACTTTCGCGCCAAAATAAGAAAGCTCCATCGCTTCACGGTAAGAAAGGCTTGGTAATAAACGAGCATCTGGCACTAAACGTGGGTCACAAGTATAAACGCCATCTACATCAGTCCAAATTTCACAAACAGACGCATCTAAACAAGCGGCTAAACAGGCGGCTGAATAATCAGAACCATTACGGCCTAATAACACTAATTCACCTTTATCATTACATGCGGTAAAACCAGCCATTAAAACGACTTTATCTTTACCGATACTTTTCGCATCAACGCGTTTTGTCGATTCGTCAATATCAACTGAAGATTCTAAGTAACCACCTTGTGCTAATAATTGCTTAACTGGATCAACAATGTGAACACTATACCCACGTGCTTCAAACCACGCTTTCATCATCGCAATTGATAATTTTTCACCACGGCAGTCAATGGTTGCTTTAACTTTATCTTCTACTTTGCCAGCTTGACGGATTTCTTCTAATAAACCTTTAATTTGGGCAAATTCTGCATCAATGAGGGCTTTGGTACCCGCAAGATCAAATTTATTATTTTCAGCGTGTAAACCATTAATGATGTTATAGAAAATCTCAATGGCTTCGTTAAAGTGGGTATCAGTAGGTTGGTTTAATGCGGCTTTTTCAGAGAGGGCAACAAGATGATTAGTAATTTTTGCAGGAGCTGATAAGACACCGGCAGCCTGCTCTTCCAAATGAGCTTTTTCGATTAATTGAGCTGCTTGTGAGAAACGCTCAGGATTGGCTAATGAAGTGCCACCAAATTTTAATACGCGCATGATAATATCCTCAGATGTTGTGATTTTTAAATACTAAAAAACCCGCACTAGACTGAATGCGGGTTTTCTTGATCCTGTTTGCTACGCACTAACCCGCCCCATTAATTGTCGTAATGGTCATAATAATGGTGGTAATCGTGAAAGTGCGGTTATTTTTCATTGTGTTTTAACCTTGAAAAAAAGATGTGTTTAGAAATACCGAAAAAGCGCGGGCTTGTCAAACACAAAATTGAAAAAATGAAGATTTTTTCTAAAAATCATCGCTTTGGTGTAGAATAAATAGAGTTTCACATTGGTCAGGAAGGGAATTATGACAATTCAACAAGCACTCGAAACCATCCATCAAAAAATCCAAGATGCCACTCAACTCGCTCACCGCCCAGAAAGTGCGGTCACTTTATTAGCGGTTTCTAAAACTAAACCCAATGAAGCGATTTTAGAAGCCTATCATGCAGGACAAAAAGCATTTGGGGAGAACTACGTTCAAGAAGGTGTAGATAAAATTCAGTATTTTGAAGCACAGAATATTCAGCTTGAATGGCATTTTATTGGCCCATTGCAATCCAATAAAACGCGTCTTGTGGCTGAACATTTCGATTGGATGCAAACACTGGAACGTGCAAAAATTGCTGATCGTTTAAATGAACAACGCCCTACCAATAAAGCGCCTTTGAACGTTCTAATCCAAATTAATATCAGTGATGAAGCCAGTAAATCAGGTATCCAACCGAATGAAATGATTGAGCTTGCAAAACACATTGAAAATCTACCGCACTTACGTTTACGAGGATTAATGGCAATTCCTGCTCCGACAGATAATATTGCTAAACAAGAAGCAGCTTTTAGCCAAATGGAACAATTATTTGAGCAACTTAAAGCCGCTTTCCCTCATCAACCAATTGATACGCTTTCTATGGGAATGACCGATGATATGCAAACTGCCATTAAATGTGGCTCAACCATGGTACGTATTGGTACAGCCATTTTTGGGGCGAGAGATTATTCGAAAAAATAATGGATAGAAAATAAAAAAGCGGTCAATATTGACCGCTCTTTTTTTATCTGGATTTAATTAAACTTCTTCGCTCTTTTCAGAGAAACGTTCAATCTTCGCACCTAAGCAACGAAGTTTATCTTCAACGTGTTCATAACCACGATCGATGTGATAAATACGATCTACGATAGTTTCACCACTTGCGATACAACCGGCTAATACAAGGCTGATTGATGCGCGTAAATCTGTTGCCATCACTTCGGCACCAGAAAGATGCTCAACACCATGACACACTGCAGTATTGCCTTCAATTTCAGCTTTACCACCCATACGAATTAATTCTGGAATATGCATAAAGCGGTTTTCAAAGATGGTTTCAGTGATGATACTTGTACCTTCTGCCACCATGTTTAACAAAGTGAACTGAGCTTGCATATCGGTTGGGAAACCTGGGTGTGGTGCAGTACGAATATTAACAGCTTTTGGACGATTGCCATGCATATCCAAGGTAATGCTATCTTCTGTGACTTCAACTTGTGCACCCGCTTCACGAAGTTTATCAATTACCGCATCCATGGTATCCGCTTTGGTATTTTTACATACCACGCGACCACCAGAAATAGCACCTGCAATTAAGAATGTACCAGTTTCAATACGATCTGGCACAATGCTGTGCTCGCAACCAGTTAAACGTTCAACACCTTCAATAACAATATGATCCGTACCGGCACCTGTAATTTTTGCGCCCATTTTGTTGAGGAAATCAGCTGTATCGACAATTTCTGGCTCACGTGCGGCGTTTTCAATCGTTGTTGTACCTCCAGCAAGCGTTGCAGCCATCATGATAGATAAAGTCGCACCAACGCTCACTTTTTCCATCACAATACGTGTACCTACAAGACGCTCTGCGACAACCGCTTTTACATAACCTTCGTCAAGCTCAATCGTTGCGCCGAGTTTTTCTAAGCCACTAATATGAAGATCAACCGGACGCGCTCCAATTGAACAACCACCCGGTAAAGAAACTTGACCTTGATGAAAACGAGCCACTAAAGGTGCTAATGCCCAAATAGAGGCACGCATGGTTTTTACTAATTCATACGGCGCAACGAAGTGATCAATTTTAGAGCAATCTAATAATACTGCCCCCTCAGCATCACGCTCAGCCACCACGCCAAGTTTGCGTAAGATTTTTAAGGTGGTATCGATATCTTTGAGTTCCGGTACATTTGTTAATTTAACCGGTTCAGTCGCCAAAATGGCGGCAAAAAGAATAGGAAGTGCAGCATTTTTTGCACCAGAGATGGTTACAGTACCACTTAAGCGAGATTGCCCGCCATAAACACGAAATTTTTCCATAGAAAATCCTAGCTTGCTTGATGTAATAGACGATCCATTTTCCACTTTGCAGTGGTATAGGTTTTAATAGTTAAAGCGTGAATTTCGCCAGTTTGGAAATAAGGCATTAATGGCGCGTAGATGGTTTGTTGCTGCTTTAATTTAGAAAGTGCTGAGATCTCATCACTCACGACAATCACACCAAAGTGTGCATTTTCACCTTGAGCATAAACCTCATCTACATTCAGGCTTTCTTTTAAAATACGTTCAATTTCTTGCAGTTCCATTAGGATTTCCGTTTTAATGATGATCAATAAAAGTGCCAATCCAATGAGATAAATTCACTAAATCAGCAAGGGTTAATAACTGTTCTGGCGGATTTATCAACCGCACTTTTTTATTTGGTAACTGCTCACTATCATGTAGAAAATCACACAATAATGCAAAACCAGCAGAATCAATTCGTTTAATATTCGTTAAATCAAATTCAATGAAACTTTGATTCGCCAGCTTTTCTGATAAAAAAGAAGCACGTTGCTGCCATAATGGTAACAACGTGTTGCGGGATAGCTCCCCCGATAATTGGAGAGCTATCTTATCATTATTTTGGATTAAATCCCACTTTAACGCAGTCATTCGCTTATTTGCTCAATGTCACAGGTGCTGCGGCAGATTTTTGAATTTGAGCTGTTAAAGCATCAATACCTTGTTGACGTAAGATACCGCTCCATTCGTTTTGTTTGGTGACAACCATGCTCACGCCTTCTGCAACCATGTCATAAGCTTGCCATTCGCCAGTTTTACTGTTTTTACGCCATTTGAAATCTAATTTGATTGGCGCTTGTCCACCATTTTGCATGATGTTTACACGAATGCTTACAAGGTTTTTGTCGCCTACTTCTTTTGCCGGTTCAATTTGAATATTTTGATCGGTGTAAGCGGTTAACACTTGTGCGTAAGCTTGTTCGATAAAATCGCTGAATGCTTTAAAGAATTTTTCACGTTGTTCTGGTGTGGTTGATTTAAAGTATGAACCTAACACTAAAGAACCTGCATAGTTTACTTGCACGTAAGGTAATAAATCATTACGCACGATAGTACGTAAATAGTTTGGATCCTTTTTAATTTTTGCCTGATTGTTTTTGATATCGGCAAATAACTTATCTGATGCTTGTTGCATCAACACATAAGGGCTCGTTTCTGCACGTACAGTTTGAGTCACAAAAAGTGCAGTCACTGCAAATGCCATTACGCTAAACCATTTTTTAAACTGAGTAAATTTCATCATAAATCTCCTAAATAAAGATTATTATTTGGCTTCAGGTTCTGCTTTGTCAGCATTGCCGTCGGCTTTTTTATCACCGTAAAGGAACTGGCCGATTAAATCTTCCAATACCATTGCGGATTTTGTGTCTTGAATTTGGCTACCGTTTTTTAACATCGCGGTTTCACCATCATCAAAACCCATCGTTAAGGCGATATATTGCTCGCCCAATAATCCAGATGTTTTGATCGATAACGAACTGTTTTCCGGAATTTCTTTATATTCTTCATTAATCGCAATACTGACTTTTGGTAAGTAAGATTTTTCGTCTAACGTAATGTCAGATACGCGACCAATGACTACCCCACCAAGTTTAAGTGGTGCACGGACTTTTAGTCCACCAATATTGTCAAAAGTTGCAGTCACTGTGTAAGATTTTGTTTCACCAAAACCTTGTACGTTTGCTACACGTAAGCCTAAAAACACTAACGCGGCGATACCGAGTAGTAAAAATAGCCCTACCCAAAATTCATATTTAATTGTTTGTCGCATAAAAATACCCTTTTAGCCTGCCCCAAACATAATGGCAGTTAAGATGAAATCGAGCCCAAGTACCACAAGTGATGCGTGGACAACCGTTCTGGTTGTGGCTTGACTGATACCTTCAGATGTTGGAATACAATCATAACCATTGAATAACGCAATCCACACCACGGCAATGGCGAAAAATACGCTTTTAATAAATCCGTTTAGAATGTCATAGCTCCAGCTGACGGCATTTTGCATCACAGACCAAAAGCTACCAGCATCGACACCTTTCCAATCTACGCCGACAAGCGCACCGCCCCAAATACCAATCGCGGTAAAGAGAAGCGCAAGAATTGGCATCGCAATCAGCCCAGCCCAAAAGCGTGGTGCAATCACTCGACGTAATGGATCGACCGCCATCATTTCAAGGCTGGAAAGTTGTTCTGTGGCTTTCATTAAGCCAATTTCAGCCGTTAACGCAGAACCTGCTCGACCCGCGAATAAAAGTGCGGTCACTACTGGGCCTAATTCACGTAATAAAGAAAGCGCTACAAGTTGTCCAAGACTAGTTTCTGCAGAAAAATCGACTAATACCACATAGCCTTGTAAGCCTAACACCATTCCAATAAATAAACCTGAAAGCAGGATAATCAATAAAGACTGTACACCTAATACGTGTAACTGCTTCACTAATAAAGGAAAATGTTGACGAATTTGTGGCTTACCCACTAATGCACCAAACAACATAAAACCTGAGCGGCCTAATGCACGGAAAAATTTGATTACGCTTCGTCCAAGTGAAGAAATCATATCAACAATCATTTAAATAATTCCTCCACATAATCACCTGCCGGATAATGGAATTTTACCGGACCATCTGCTTCACCTTTCAAGAACTGCACTACTTGCGGATCTTGGCTCGCGAGCAGTTGCTCTGATGTTCCTTCGGCAATCACATGTTTATCCGCAATAATATAAGCATAATCGGCAATGCTTAACACTTCCTGCACATCATGGGAAACCACAATAGAGGTTAAATTCAGTGCTTCATTCAAGCGTTTAATTAAGCTCACAATCACGCCCATGCTGATTGGATCTTGCCCTGTAAACGGCTCATCAAACATAATTAAATCCGGATCAAGTGCAATCGCTCGAGCCAATGCGGCACGACGCGCCATCCCACCAGAAAGCTCCGAAGGCATTAAATCTGCCGCACCGCGTAAGCCCACCGCTTCTAATTTCATCAACACAATTTGGCGAATTAGACTTTCCGGCAAACGGGTATGCTCGCGAATCGGAAATGCCACGTTATCAAACGTGGAAATATCCGTAAATAAAGCGCCTGATTGGAATAACATTCCCATGCGTTTACGTACTTCGTAAAGCTCGCGATTTGATAGACGACAAATATCTTGCCCATCAAACAAAATCTCGCCTTGTTCAGGATACAACTGACCACCAATTAATTTCAGCAACGTGGTTTTCCCGATCCCTGATGGCCCCATAATGGCCGTAATTTTACCCTGTTGGACTTTCAAATTCAGGTTATCGTAAATCACACGCTCACCTCGTTTAAAGGTCAGGTTTTTGACTTCGATTAGATTTTTATTCATTAAAATCTCATTGGTTTTACAAGAGGAAATTTATTTTCCTCTCACGTTAAAAAAGTGCGGTCATTTTTAATCTTGTTTTTTCACTCTCGAAAAAACAATGGAATTTAGTCGGCGTAAATGCGTTGCTATTATTGGTTGTGGGTGGATTAAGTGCTTATGCCGGTAAAGTGAATTTTGTTCAACCCAAAGAAGATAAGGGG
>JABZOY010000061.1:0-9894 GCA_015255025.1 Haemophilus sp. | reverse complement strand
CCATTAAAGCCTTAGTTGATCCTGTGAGCTTAGAATTTCCGTCTGTGACACCAAAAGTCAAAGCGGCGGTTTGGGGCGAACGTGAATTATTCGATATGTATGGTTTGAAAGCCGTCGGTTTACCTGACCAACGCCGATTAGTGTTGCCAGATGATTGGCCGGATGATCTTTATCCATTACGTAAAGACTCCATGGACTATCGTTTACGTCCCGATCCGACAACCGCGACAGAAACATACGAATTTATTAACGAAAAAGGCGAAGCACGTATCGTTCCACTTGGCCCGTTACATATCACTTCTGATGAACCTGGACACTTCCGTTTGTTCGTGGATGGGGAAGATATCATTGATGCGGACTATCGTTTGTTCTATGTGCACCGTGGTATGGAAAAATTGGCGGAAACCCGTATGGATTACGACCAAGTTAACTTCCTGGCTGACCGTGTATGTGGAATTTGTGGTTTCACACATAGTGTGGCCTATGCTAATTCCGTCGAAAGTGCTTTGGGGATTCAAATTCCAAAACGCGCTGAATGGATTCGTGCGATTTTATTAGAAGTCGAACGTTTGCACAGTCACTTATTAAACTTAGGTCTATCTAGTCACTTTACCGGCTTTGATACTGGCTTTATGCAATTCTTCCGCGTTCGTGAGAAATCTATGACCTTGGCAGAAGTGCTAACCGGTGCACGTAAAACCTATGGTATTAACCTTATCGGTGGTGTGCGTCGTGATATGTTGAAACATCAACGTGAGCAATGTATTAAACTTATCGGTGAAATGCGTGAAGAACTCAAAACCTTAACCGATATTTTATTGAATACACCGAATATGGAACAACGTACGGTGGGTGTAGGTGTCTTGGCAAAAGATATCGCTCGTGACTTTAGCCCGGTTGGGCCAATGATTCGTGGTTCTGGCTTTGCGCGTGATGTGCGTAAAGTACACCCATTCTCCGGTTATGGCGATATTCCTTTCAATCTCTTCACTGAAGCCAATGGTGACGTGTTATCTCGTGTGAAAGTGCGGATTAATGAAGTGTTTGAATCCATGAATATCATCGATTACATGGTGGACAATTTGCCAAGTGGTGAAATCTTAAAAGAAGGTTTCAATTATACGCCTGGACGTTTTGCTTTAGGGATTACCGAAGCTCCACGTGGCGAAGATATTCACTGGTCAATGCTAGGAGACAACCAAAAACTTTTCCGTTGGCGTTGTCGTGCTGCCACTTATGCTAACTGGCCAACCTTACGCTATATGTTGCGTGGCAATACAGTGTCTGATGCACCACTTATTATTGGTAGCCTTGACCCTTGCTATTCTTGTACCGACCGTGTCACCGTGGTGGATGTGCGTAAACGCAAAGCGAAAACCGTAGATTATAAAGAGATTGAACGCTACGGTATCGAACGTAAAAATTCACCATTGAAATAGGGGAGGCGGAATATGTTTAAATTACTAAAAACGGTATTTAAAGCAGGTGATGTCACCACCAAATATCCGTTCAAACCTTATGAAGTCGATGAGGATTTTAGAGGTAAACCGGAACTTAATTCTGATCAATGTATTGTCTGCGCGGCTTGTACCATTGCCTGTCCAGCTAATGCGTTGACCATGAGAACGGATCCGGTGACAGGTGACCGTACCTGGTCATTATTTCTTGGTCGTTGTATTTTCTGTGGTCGTTGTGAAGAGGTTTGCCCAACTAAAGCCATTCGCTTATCACAAGATTTTGAACTATCAGTGACCAATAAACAGGATCTTTTCCAAGAAACAACCTTTGCAACAGTAACTTGTCAGGAATGTGGTAAACCGTTTATTTCTTATAAAGAATTGAATTACACTATTGATTTATTCAAACAAACTTTGGATAAACCTGAATTAGTGAAACAAAAATTGGCGGAGTTGCATACTTGTCCGGTTTGTAAACGTCAGCACAGCTTAGAAAAAACCGCGAATATGGAATCCAATATGCGGATGAAATTAATCGACTTTAAAGAGCCGGTTCGCTTGAATTTCAAAAAAGCGCTCGAGCAACGAGAACAAAGTGCGGTTGATTTACCTAACGTTTTAGCAGGAGGCGAAAGACGATGAACACACAAATTCCAATGCCGGTCAATGGCATATCAACACCGTTTAGTATTGATGAAAATATTGCCAAAATGAAACAAACGTTGCTGAAAGATATTCAACGTTCAGCTTACGTTTATCGTGTGGACTGCGGCGGTTGTAATGGGTGTGAAATCGAAATTTTCAGTACCATTACGCCAACATTCGATGCGGAACGTTTTGGTATTAAAGTGGTGGCTTCACCTCGTCATGCGGACATTTTATTGTTCACTGGTGCTGTTACCCGTGCGATGCGTACGCCAGCAATGCGTGCTTACCAAGCTGCACCAGATCCAAAAATCTGTATTTCTTACGGGGCTTGCGGTTGTGGCGGTGGTATTTTCCACGATCTCTATTGTGTTTGGGGCGGTAGTGATCAAATTGTGCCAATTGATGTGTATATCCCTGGCTGTCCTCCAACCCCTGCAGCGACCATTTATGGATTCGCGGTAGCACTTGGTTTACTTGATCAAAAGCTTAAAGGTAAACAAGAAAAAGCTGATCCTAACGCTGAAGCTAAATTGCGTTTCCCAACCATTCCGTTGGATTTACGTATTAGCCTTGAACGTGAAGCACGTCGTCTTGCCGGTTATCGTCAAGGCGGTAACATCGCTAACCAATTTATGGCAATGATGACAGAAAATGACAAAGTGCCATTTGGTGTACGTTTAGGTGAATACCTAGAACGCGAAGCCGATCCGCGTTTAAGCGAAATCGTCAATCGTTTGCATGCGATTAGTCTGCCGTTTTCGGGATAGTTAATTGTGGGGCAACTGATTGCCCCTTATAAAAATGGGAATGTTATGACAACGAAAGTCTTTTTCTATTTATTAAACGAACGTTTCGTCGAAAACGATGAACAAGTGCCAGAGCAAGCAAAACAGGTGATGTATTACTCTTTGGCGATTGGTCACCATGTTGGCGTAATTGATTGTTTTAAAAAATTACTGGTTTGTGACTACGATGCTTATCAGCGTTTTGTAGATAGCTTTCCTGAAGGGGATGCTAAACGTAAATTTGCCGGCTTAATGCGATTCGGTGAAATTGTGATTGATTCCAGCCATGTCAATTTATTGGCGAAAGCAATGGATGAAAACAAAGCCAATTTCACCCCAGAACATCAAGAGTGGGTCGAAATTCTGATGAATACGTTAGCATCGATTCAGCGTGAACCTGTGATGTATATTATGGTGAAACGTCGTGACGAATAATGTGATCTTAACCGTTGGCAACAGCATGATGGGGGATGACGGTGCTGGCCCTTATCTCTATCAGCTATTGAGTGAAAATCCATTGCCAAATTGGACCGCACTTGACGGCGGCTCAGCACCGGAAAATGTTGCACATATTGTGCGAGACATGAAACCCGATTTGCTTTTAATTTTCGATGCGGCTGATATGGAATTAGCACCAGGCAAAATCCGAATCATTGAAAAAGAGAGCATTGCGGAAATGTTTTTCATGAGTACGCATAATATGCCGCTCAATTACCTCATCGAACAACTGGAACAGGATATTAAACAAATTGTTTTTGTTGGGCTCCAACCCGATCTGGTTTCCTTTGGTTTTCCGATGACAGAAAGCGTAAAAGAGTCTGTGCAATTTATGTATGATTTTTTAAAAGAGGGAAGATCGCTTGAAGAGATTCCTGTTTTGTAAAAAAAGTGAGGGTGATTTTCTAAACATATTTTAAAAATATTACGAAAACCTGTTTTATATCAATAAATCCATGTTTTTTGTAATACTATGAACTGATTTTGGGTGTAATATATACCCAGAATTAATTATTCTAATTCTATCTCTAACCTCGTGTTGTACTAAAATAAGGACGTTACTATGGCTATTAAAAAAGTAATTACCGTATGTCCGTATTGTGCCTCAGGTTGTAAAATCCATCTTTTGGTGGAAAACAACAAAATTGTGGGAGCTGAAGGTGCAAACGGCAAGACAAACGAAGGGGAGTTATGCCTAAAAGGATATTATGGCTGGGATTTTGTGCATGATACAAAAATCCTGACTCCTCGCCTAACTCAACCGATGATCCGCTACAAACGTGGTGAACCATTCACACCAGTGAGCTGGGAAGAAGCGATTTCTTACACAGCAAAACGTCTCAGTGAAATCAAAGAAAAGTACGGTAACGAATCGATTATGGTAACGGGCTCTTCCCGTGGACCAGGTAACGAAGTGAACTTCGTGATGCAAAAATTCGCCCGTGCGGTATTAGGAAATAACAACATTGACTGTTGTGCGCGCGTGTGACACGGCCCTTCTGTAACAGGTCTGCTCAAATCGGTCGGTAACGGCGCAATGTCCAACTCAATTGTTGAGATTGAAGATACCAAATGCGTATTTATTTTTGGCTATAATGCCTCCACTTCACACCCTATTGTGGCGCGTCGGATTAACCACGCCAAAGCAAAAGGGGCGAAAATCATTGTTTGTGACCCTCGTAAAATCGAAACAGCCCGTATTGCGGATATTTATGCACCGCTTGCTAACGGGTCTAACGTCGCATTCTTGAATGCGATGATGAATGTGATTTTAGAAGAAGGATTACAAGATCAAAAATTTATTGATGAACACACCGAAAACTTCGATGCGTTCTATGAAACCGTGAAAGCTTATACACCGGAATCCACTCAGCATATCACAGGTATTAAACCTGAAATGTTGCGTGAAATTGCCCGCACTTATGCAAAAGCGGAAACCGCTACTATCTTATGGGGTATGGGCGTTTGCCAATTCCGTCAAGGTGTAGAAACCGTACGTGCATTAGCAAGCTTGGCAATGCTTACTGGTAACTTAGGTAAACCAAATGTTGGGGTTAACCCGGTACGTGGTCAAAACAACGTACAGGGCGCGTGCGATATGGGTGCGTTATTCAACACATTACCTGGCTATCAAAGTTTTGCTAACCCAGAGATTAATGCAAAATTTGCGAAAGCTTGGGGCGTGCCATCTATTCCAACCAAACCTGGTGTGCCGTTGAGTGAAGTCCCTGAAGCGATCATGGAAGATAAAATTAAAGCATTCTATATCATGGGTGAAGATACATTACAAACTGAGCCTGATATTAATGCTGTTAAAAAAGCCTTCGAGAAAGTTGAGCTTCTTATTGTTCAAGATATCTTCATGACTCAAACCGCAGCAGAAGCAGATATTTTATTACCTGCGACTTCTTGTGCTGAGCATGAAGGGGTGTATAGTGCCGCTGACCGTGGTTTCCAACGTTTCTATAAAGCCGTTGAACCAACCGGCGATGTTAAGGATGACTGGGTAATCATTAGTGAAATTGCTACGGCAATGGGTTACCCAATGCACTATAATAATACCAAAGAAATTTGGGATGAGTTGCGTGATCTTTGTCCGCTTTATAAAGGGGCAACTTACGAAAAAATGGAAGGTATGGGCTATATCCAATGGCCATGTACTGACGAAGGTCCTGAAGATCAAGGTACGCAATATTTGTATAAAGGCCAAATCTTCGACCGTCCGAACGGCAAAGCTGAATTCTTTGCATGTGACTGGGAACCACCGATGGAAGATCTTTCAGAAGAATTCCCATTGGTACTTTCTACCGTACGTGAAGTGGGTCACTACTCCTGCCGTTCAATGACTGGTAACTGCCGTGCACTTGCGGCACTTGCGGATGAACCGGGATTCGTACAAATGAACGATCAAGATGCTAAAGAATTAGGCATTAAAAACAACGACTTGGTTTGGATTGCATCATCACGCGGTAAAGTTATTTCTCGCGCAGATGTGAGCACTCGTACTAACAAAGGCGCTTGTTATATGACCTATCAATGGTGGATCGGTAAATGTAACGAATTAACCGCTGAACATTTGAATCCGGGTTCTAGAACGCCGGAATACAAATACAGTGCGGTTCGTATTGAGAAAATCGAAGACCAAGCCTGGGCTGAACGCTATGTGGTAACTGAATACGCGAAATTAAAAAATCGCTTAAAAGAAACCGCACTTGTGGCTTGATTAGCGTTATAAATGAATGACGGGCGAACTTAATGGTTCGCCCGTTTTTTATTGAATTATTTTCTCATGCATTATGAGCACATTTAGCCATTGTTGTCTGTGGCTAAAGACAAACAGGAATCGGCGAGTGTTTCACTAAAGCGTAAATCATGTGAGGCAATAAGCATTGGTAACTGTAACTCGCGTAAAAGTGCGGTCAGTTTGGCAATATTTTTTACATCCAGTCCGTTGGTCGGCTCATCCAACAACAACACTCTTGGTTGCATCGCTAGCACGCCAGCCAGTGCTGTAAAGTTCTGTTCTCCACCAGATAAGGTATTCACAGAGCGATCTTTTAATCCAACAATATTCAGACGTTCCAGTTGCTGCAAGGCAATTTGATAGGCTTCATCTCTGTTGAATCCTTGATTAAGTGGACCAAAGGCCACATCATCAAGTACAGTTGGGCCGAAAAGTTGATCGCCGGCATGCTGGAAACAGATGCCTATTTTTCCACGCAATGGTACAAAATCCTTTTCTTGTCGACATACATTACCGAACCAGCGAATTTCTCCTTGTTGGTAAGGTATAAAACCTAATAAGCAATGTAGTAATGTCGATTTCCCACAACCAATATCACCTTGTAAAAAAAGGCGATGGCCTTCAGGGAGTTCAAAAGAAAGGTTATCAATAATCACGCGTTGGTCGCGCATGATCTGTAATTGTTTGACTTCGAGGACGTTCATCAAGATTTATCCTGTGTTTTTTTCACATCATGCAGCTGAAAGCCACGTGCTTTTAGCGCCATTTCTGTTTTTTCTGCTTTAACGAGTGCATGAATTAATAATAGGGCGACACGCTGCGCCGCGATAAATAAGGTTCGGCTATTCAGTTTTGGCTGGTAGCCACGTGCTCGCATTGCCATATCCATCTTTTTATGTACTTCACTGAACACGGAAATATAGCGAACAGTGAGAACAAAGAGATGAAGTAGTTTTTTAGGCAATGGCAAACGACGCAACGCTTGCAATAAAAGGCTCTCGTTCATATCAATTAACAAGAGGCGAGTTAAGCTTAAAATTAAATTGAAACGTAGCGTGATGAGTAGCGCGAGCTGAATACCGATTGGATTCAATGCTATGCCTTGTTCAGTGATTTTCCAACTTAAGGTCAACCAAACAAGCAAAGTGAAAAAATTCAGTTTCAGCCAATATTTGAAATAACCGGCAAGGGATTTTTGATAACGTATTAGCGCAATAAGTAACCCGCTGAATACGATCAGATTAAGGATAATAAGCGTTGAAATATGTGTCATTGTGCTGACGATAAGTCCACACAAAAACACATAAATTAATCGCAAGTGCGGTTGAAAAATAGCAAGAAAATTCATTTCACCACACTGAGCGCTGTTGGATACATTTTGTTTAACAATAAGACCACCCCGACACTGACGATACTGTCGATAATAAATACGGGAATATGTGATATCACCAGTAGCATGATCAGATCGCTGTAGGCTTTACCGCCATCTAGAGCCAAGACTAAAGAAGCGAGCAAGGCAGCACCACCAACACCGATTACACCAGCACCAATACCTGCTGCAATTTGAGTACGACGGGAATTATCATTTTCAAGTCTTTTTGCAAATAGCCAATGTACAATAAGGGCAGGTAATGCCATTACGCATAAATTGACACCTAATACGGCAAATCCCCCGAAGGAAAAGAGCAGGGCTTGTAATACCAATGCGATTAAAAAGGCAGGGAATACCGCCCAGCCAAGAAATAGACCGGCCATGCCGTTTAAGATGAGATGCACGCTACCAATGCCAACCGGTACATGAATGGTACCCGCAACAAAAAAAGCAGCAGCAAACAATGCTGTCAGTGGGAGTTGCTGAGAATTAAGGCGTTTCAGACCAATCATTACGCAGACTAACGCCACAGCCGCTCCACCAAGTAAGACTGGCGTATGCAGTACACCTTCCGATAAATGCATATTATCTTTCCTTAGATTGCGACGCACGCGTCATCTTTGAGGCTCTAATCAATGCCCATAAGCCAAAAATACCAACAATATAGCCGATACCGCCAATAATATCGTGCAGGTAAATTTTGTCTTTTAATTTAGAAATATCTTCGCGGACCAACATCAATGAATTGTCACTGTTATTAGTGGTTTGTGCAGATACTCTGTTGGCAACAATTGAGGCTCGATGTCCTTCTTCACCTTCTATCACTACTTTAATGGCACCTTCGGTAGTCGTATTGATCGGATAGGCAAATTGCCCATCGCGATCCGTTTTGCCTTCCAATAGAGGGGAGTCCTGGCCTGCTTGCAAAATTTCCATATAGGTTTCTGCCGCTGGGGTCATATCGGAATAATAGGCTTTACCAGAGACTGTGCGTCCATCATATTGTGCAAAAACATGCAAACTATGAGCCAATGCTGATGGTGCGCACAGCCAGGTGAAAAGTGCGGTTAAAAATACAACTCTTTTCATTATTTCGCATCAAAAGTCAGCATATATTCAACACTGCGTTCGGTATAGTCAGGGTTTTCTTTAACTGGCTCGTCAAATTCAGCCCAAACTTTGTTATAACCCGCTTTAGGGGTGAATTGTGCGATACCTTTTTCATTGGTTAAGTTGAATGGGTGATCTTCACCTAAACCCACTTTGATGCCCTGTACAGGTTTACCTTTTACTAACACGAGAATATCGAGAGGTTGTCCCGCTTTCGGTTCACTTTGAGGGATTAATTCATAATCCATGTTGTGTGATTTATTTGCTTGCGCATCCCAGTGTAAAATCGCTTTACCGAATTTGATCGGATTAACACTAAGTACAGCTTCAGGTGCTTGTTGTTTGGTTTTTTCGACATATTTACCGCTTGGTAATTTTGACCAAACACCATTATCAAAGCGAATAAATGCGATGGCAGCATCAGGTGCGGCAAAGTGTGCTTCGCCTTCCTTAAAGTTCACTGTGGCATTTTGCAATTGGCCTTTAGCATCGAGTAGGCGTACTGCTTTTAATTTGCTTTGAGGATAGGTTTCAGTTTCCTCATGACCAAATTTAACCACATATTGCCCTTTTGCATCCTTAACAGGCTCCAACCAAACATTATGTGCATTAGCGAGTGAAGCACTGAATAGTGCAGTAATAAACAATGCTGTTTTTTTCATGGAAGTTCTCCTTTTCTAACATGTGAATACTGTGATAAAGTATAAAATATGAAGTAACTTCAGAGTCAAGTGTAATTTTAAAAAAATGAAAATTGGTCAGCTAGCCAACATTGTTGGCTGTACGGTAGAAGCCGTACGTTTCTATGAAAAGCAAGGATTAATCGAACCCGCCAAGCGAACAAGTGGTAATTTTCGCGTTTATACGGAAGAGCATTTGAAACAACTTTCTTTCATTTGCTATTGCCGCAGTTTGGATATTTCACTAAAAGAAATCAAAATGTTGCTCAATCCTCAATGTGCCACTCAAAAGCAGGAAAGAGAAATCAATGAGCTTCTGGATCGACATATTCGAGAAGTATCAAAACGGATCCATGAATTGGCTCACTTACGAATTCGCTTAATTCAGCTCAAAGGTAAATGTAGCCATTTTGAGCAAAACAATGATTTAATGAATACTTTATTGCAGCACAGTGGCATTAATTTTGTGCCGCTAAAATGATGTCTAGCACGAGTACCAGTAAAAATTTTTCAAATAATGTTTAAATATCGAACAGCGAAACATAGGAAAGCTGAAAATAAACATCAAAAAAGAGTAGAATTGGAACAGACTGCTTTTTTA
>JABZOY010000060.1:0-9929 GCA_015255025.1 Haemophilus sp. | reverse complement strand
GTCTCGTGGTTGGAGACAAAGTGATTTGGCGACAAGGCAATGAGCAGCTCCAAGGTGTGAGTGGGGTGATTGAAGCTATTCACCCAAGACAAAATGAAATTGCTCGCCCAGATTATTATGATGGGTTGAAACCAATCGCGGCGAATATCGATCGTATTATTATTGTTTCTGCGGTTGTGCCAGTACTTTCACTCAATATTATCGATCGTTATTTAGTGGTGTGTGAAAATGCGGGGATCGAGCCAGTCATCGTGGTGAATAAAGGCGATTTACTAGATGCTGAGCAAGAGCAGGAAGTGGAAAGCCAGTTACAGATTTACCGTGATATTGGTTATCAGACCATCATCATTTCTGCTGAAACCGGAAAAAATATGGAAAAATTGACCGCACTTTTAAGTGATGGAACATCCATTTTTGTGGGGCAGTCAGGGGTAGGCAAATCCAGTTTAATTAACCATATTTTACCAACGGTCAATGCGCAAGTCGGTGGCATCAGTGAAACCTCGGGTTTGGGGCAACATACCACAACTTCTTCTCGCTTATATCATTTGCCACAAGGCGGTAATTTGATTGATTCACCAGGCATTCGTGAGTTTGGTTTATGGCATTTGGAGCCAGAACAGATCACCAAAGGCTATCGTGAATTTCAATATGTCTTAGGTACATGTAAATTCCGAGATTGTAAGCATTTGAACGATCCTGGCTGTGCATTACGTGAGGCTGTCGAAGCAGGTCGGATTTCACCTATACGCTATGAGAATTATCATCGCCTCATTGAAAGCTTGAGTGAGACGAAATCACAGCGTCATTTTTCTGTATAGTAGACAATTTACTGTAAATTAGGTATAAAGTACCTCTAATTTCGTGATGTAGCTCAAGTTTTTTTGTGTTTAGCCTTGATTATTGGGCATTTAATAGAGATACTACAGCGGATTTATAGACTAAATTTTACAATTACTATAGAGGTAACATTATGTTCTCAAAAGATGTAGAAATTACAGCTCCTAATGGTTTACACACCCGTCCAGCGGCGCAATTTGTGAAAGAAGCGAAAGCATTTGCTTCTGATGTAACAGTGACCTCCGGTGGTAAAAGTGCAAGTGCGAAAAGCCTATTTAAGCTACAAACCTTAGGCTTAACGCAAGGAACTGTAATCACCATCTCGGCGGAAGGTGAAGACGAACAACAAGCCGTTGAACATTTAGTCGCATTAATTCCTACTTTAGAATAATTTACGATTAGCCATAGGATTTCTATTCTATGGCTATTGTTTATCTAACCTTTAATAAATTATCTCGGAAGGTAAAAGTATGATTACAGGTATTCCAGCGTCACCAGGTATTGTTTTTGGTAAAGCCTTAGTATTAAAAGAAGAAAAAATTGTTCTTGATACGCAAAAAATTTCAGAAGATCAAGTTGAGGCAGAAGTTGCCCGTTTTTATGCAGGCCGTGAAGCGGCCGTTGAGCAACTTAATTCTATTCATCAACGTGCATTAAAATCCTTAGGTGAAGAAAAAGCGGCCATCTTTGAAGGCCATTTAATGATCCTTGAAGATGAAGAGTTAGAAGAGGAAATTATTGATTATCTTCGTTCAAACAAAGTGAATGCGAGTGTGGCAGCAAGTAAAATCATCGATCAACAAGTTGAAATGTTGTCTGAAATTGATGATGAATACTTAAAAGAACGTGCAGGTGATATTCGCGATATCGGTAATCGTTTAATCAAAAATATTTTAGGTATGCACATCGTAGATCTTGGTGATATTACCGAAGAGTCTATCCTTGTGGCTTACGATTTAACCCCATCAGAAACTGCTCAATTAAACTTAGAAAAAGTATTAGGTTTTATCACCGATATTGGTGGTAGAACATCTCACACCTCTATTATGGCTCGTTCACTTGAATTGCCGGCTATTGTGGGGACGAATAACGTCACTGCTCAAGTGAATACAGGTGATTATCTTATTTTAGATGCGGTAAACAACCGTGTTTACGTGAATCCGACTCAAGCTGAAATTGATGAATTAAAAACATTAGAAGCAAAACTTGCTGAAGAAAAAGCAGAGTTAGCAAAATTAAAAGATTTGCCAGCGGTGACCCTTGATGGTCATAAAGTTGATGTGGTAGCCAATATTGGTACGATTCGTGATTGCGAAGGGGCTCACCGTAACGGTGCTGAAGGGGTGGGGTTATACCGTACAGAATTCCTCTTTATGGATCGTGATCAATTACCAAGTGAAGAAGAGCAATTCATTGCTTATAAAGAAGTGGTTGAAGCAATGGAAGGTCGTTTAGTGGTATTACGTACCATGGATATCGGCGGTGATAAAGAGCTTCCATATTTAAATTTACCAAAAGAAATGAACCCATTCTTAGGATGGCGAGCGGTGCGTATTGCCCTTGATCGTCGTGAGATTTTACACGCGCAATTAAGAGCCGTATTACGTGCGTCTGCATTTGGTAAACTAGCCGTGATGTTCCCGATGATTATTTCGGTAGAAGAAATTCGCGAGTTAAAATCTGTGCTTGAAACCTTAAAAGCAGAATTACGTGCAGAAGGTAAGGCTTTTGATGAAAACATCCAAGTGGGTGTCATGGTTGAAACCCCATCTGCAGCAGTCAATGCAAAATTCTTAGCGAAAGAAGTGGATTTCTTCAGTATTGGTACAAACGATCTAACGCAATATACCTTAGCCGTTGATCGTGGCAACGAATTAATTTCTCACTTATACAATCCAATGTCACCTTCAGTGCTTGGTTTGATTAAACAAGTGATTGATGCCTCTCATGCAGAAGGCAAGTGGACCGGTATGTGTGGTGAGTTAGCCGGTGATGAACGTGCGACATTATTGTTACTCGGTATGGGCTTAGATGAGTTTAGTATGAGTGCCATTTCTGTGCCACGTATTAAAAAATTAATTCGTCATGTGAATTATCAAGAGGTGAAAGCCTTAGCTGATGAAGCATTACAAAAACCAACCGCTGCTGAAATTGAGCAATTAATTCAAGCTTTTTTAGCAGAAAAATCGTTAAACTAGATACAAAAACAGAGTTTTACGTTAAAATACTAGCCATCTTTAATAGATAGGAGATTAAAATGGGCTTATTTGACAAATTATTTGGTTCAAAAGAAAACAAAACAGTGGAAGTCGAAATTTATGCGCCACTTTCTGGTGAGATTGTGAATATCGAAGATGTACCAGATGTTGTTTTCTCTGAAAAAATCGTGGGTGATGGTATTGCAATTCGCCCAACAGGTAACAAAATTGTTGCGCCTGTTGATGGTGTAATTGGTAAAATTTTTGAAACCAATCATGCGTTTTCAATGGAATCAAAAGAGGGTGTTGAATTATTCGTTCACTTTGGTATTGATACCGTTGAATTGAAAGGTGAAGGATTCACTCGCATCGCACACGAAGGTCAAAGCGTAAAACGCGGCGACACAGTAATCGAGTTTGATTTAGCAACATTAGAATCAAAAGCAAAATCAGTTTTAACACCAGTGGTTATCTCTAATATGGATGAAATTTCATCTATCGAGAAAAAATCGGGTGAAGTGATTGCTGGGGAATCTGTTGTTTTAAGTTTAACAAAATAAGATTTATAGACTAAAAGATCCGCTTTAAATAAGCGGATTTTTTTATCCTTATTCTTTTTTAAAGAAGGTAAAGATGATTTATCGATTAACTGGCCAAGTACAGCATTATGCATGGGGCGGAAAAAACTATATTGCATCATTGATTGGATTACATTCAGCGAAAGATCAACCTTGTGCAGAGTGGTGGTTAGGTGCTCATCCATCAGCACCTTCTGAAATTGAGGATGTAACAGGTAAGCAATCCCTTATTGAATTTTTATTGCAAAATCCGACCGCACTTGGACAGGCGAGCCGTCAGCAATTTGGTGATGAACTCCCTTATTTGTTAAAGATTTTAGATGTTGAAAAACCGTTATCGATTCAATTGCACCCGACTAAGGCCCAAGCTGAAAAGGGCTTTGAGGCTGAAAATGCAAAAGGCGTGGCATTAACAGACAGCACTCGGACTTATAAAGATAGAAATCACAAACCAGAAATGATGATTGCTTTATCTGATTTCTGGCTTTTACATGGTTTTAAAACAAAATCTCAAATTCTTGCCACATTAAATGCGCGCCCCTCTTTGCAACCTTTGGCTGAAAAACTAAGCACACAAAGCCTTGCTGAATTTTATGCGGATGTGATGTTAGCGGATCAATCAACGCTCGCAAATTGGCTATTGCCCATTATTGAAGCCAACCAACAGCCTTATAAAAATAGCGAGTTAGCGCTAGATAACCCTGATTATTGGGTGCTTTATACGATGGAAGCCATGGCGATTTCGCCTGAAAAATTAGATGCAGGCTTGGTGTGTTTTTATCTCTTTAATATCGTGCATTTAAAAGAAGGAGAGGGAATTTTCCAAGATGCAGGCATTCCTCATGCTTACCTTCGCGGACAAAACGTGGAGTTAATGGCCTGTTCTGATAATGTGATTCGTGGTGGATTAACACCAAAATATGTCGATATTGTCGAATTATTAAAAATTGTGGATTGTCGCGAAGTAACACCTAAAATTATCTCAGCCGCGCCTCAAAATCAGTCAGAATTTACTTATAAAACGCCAGTAAACGATTTTGCTTTAGCTCAAATTCGTGTCGAACCCGAAAAGCATACTAAAGTAAATCTTCAAAGTGCGGGTATTTTGTTGGTGATGCAAGGTGAGCTGAAAATACAAGAAAAATCAACTGCACTTACCTTGAAACAAGGTGAGTCAGCATTCATTACAGCGAATTCTAATGTTGAGATAATGAGTGAAAAAGGCGGTTATGCCTTCTTAGCAAAATTGCCATAAAAATTAATGTGATAACTATCACGATTTGTGAACTTATTGGTAGATTAGTCGAAGATTTTAGGTATAGTGGGCGTCATTCTGGCGCCCTTTTTTATGTGTCTAAATTGCATTAGGAGTTTTTATGCCGTTGCCTCGTTATTTTGAAGATCCGCAAACCTTGCACGTGAATACCACACCACATCATGCTTATTTTATTCCTTTTTCTTCAACAGAAAGTGCGGTCAAAAAGACACGAGAATTTTCCCATTACTTTACCTTACTAAATGGTGAATGGGATTTTGCTTATTTTGAAAGCTATACTCACTTGCCTCAAGATTTCCTTCATTTTTCCTTTACAGATAAAATCCCTGTTCCTTCCAATTGGCAAAATCATGGTTACGATAATCATCAATATACTAATGTAAATTATCCTTTCCCTTTTGATCCGCCTTATGTGCCCATTGAAAATCCTTGCGGTTTGTATCACCGCGTTTTTAATGTTGAAATCAATCCAGAAAAACGATATCTCTTAAATTTTGAAGGGGTAGATAGCTGCTTATTTGTGTATGTGAATCAACAGTTTGTGGGCTACAGCCAAATTAGTCATTGCACTAGCGAATTTGATATCACTGATTTTTTACAACAAGGGGAAAATCATTTACATGTTTTAGTGCTGAAATGGTGTGATGGTAGTTATTTGGAAGACCAAGACAAATTCCGAATGTCTGGTATTTTCCGAGATGTTTATCTGTTAGCGCGAGAAAGAAATTACTTACAAGATTTCTTTATTCAAATGCAATTGAATAAAGACCTTACCAAGGCTCAATTACATGTGGCCTGTCAGTTTGTAGAATGCGAACAATCCATTTCTTGGCAATTATTTGATCCTCAAGGCGAATTGATAATTGAACAAAAAGGGCATGCATTTCATGCTGAAATTGAAAATGCACAATTATGGCATGCGGAGAACCCTCGTTTATACACGTTGATTTTGCAATATGGATCAGAAGTAATTTGCCAAAAGGTTGGTTTGCGTCATATCGAAGTAAAGAATGGTGTAATGTTATTTAACGGACAAGTGATAAAGTTTAAAGGCGTTAATCGTCACGATAGCGATCCTAACACTGGTTATGTCATTAGTCGCGAACAAGCGTTGCAAGATTTACGCTTAATGAAACAGCATAATTTTAATGCCATTCGCACAGCGCATTATCCTAATGCACCTTGGTTTACTGAATTGTGTGATGAATATGGTTTTTATGTGATTGCGGAAAGTGATATTGAATCACACGGCACGAATGCAGTCTATGTAGAGTCGCCAGAAACAAGCATTTTATTAGGGGTAAAAACAGAGATTGATCATGACGCAATTCGTCAAAAAACAATCGACAATTATTGTTATATGGCTCGAAGCTCCGAATTTAATCAAGCCATTTTAGACCGCACTTATGCCAATGTTGAGCGAGATAAAAATCGTCCTTCTGTTGTGATTTGGTCATTGGGAAATGAAAGTGGTTACGGTGAGAACTTTGAGCAAGCTGCCGCTTGGGTGAAACAGCGCGATCCAAGTCGCTTAGTGCATTATGAAAATGCGATCTTTCAACATTCAGCGCATCAAAATGACACATCCAATTTAGATTTTCATAGCGAAATGTACACCAGTACGGAAGAATTGGATGCTTATTTTGCCGATGCCAAAAATCAAAAGCCGTATCTTTTCTGTGAATATTTGCATGCGATGGGGAATTCTTGCGGAGATACGGAAGATTATTTTAAAGTCATGGAACGACATGCAGGCGCTTGTGGTGGCTTTGTGTGGGAGTGGTGCAATCATTCGCCTTATTTGCCAAACTCAAGCAAGATGGGCTATGGCGGGGATTTTAATGACAAACCGAATGACGGTAATTTTTGTGCCGATGGATTAGTGACGGCTGACCGTCAAATTCAAAGCAATTTGTTGGAATACAAAAATGTGTATCGTCCACTTCGTGCTACCTTAAAAAATGGTCATATTGAACTCAAAAATTATTTAGATTTTACGGATGCGGCAGAGGCCATTTCGATTCATTATCAAATCACCGAAGATTTTGCTGTTATACAAGAAGGCCAAATAGATGGTTTAAACATTGCACCAAAATCAACTTCACTTTTGCCTTTAACATTGCCGGCAAGTAACGGTTCATTACAAGTTTTAACATTGACCTATCATCAAAAAACAGAAACAGGTTTAATTCCCCAAGGGCATTGTTTGGGATTTGATCAGATTATTTTGTCGGAGCAATCACAATTATCCACAAATGAACTCAAGCCAAATTATCAATCGATTTCTGTTTCAGGATATGCCAATTTAATTTCAGTTAAAGTGGCAGATATTGAATACCAGTTTGATCAATATAAAGGCACTATTCAACAAATTCGCAAAGCGGGCGAGCCGTGGTTGAATCAAGCTGCCGATTTTAATATTTGGCGAGCGCCTTTAGATAATGATAGTTTAATGAAAGCACATTGGCTTGCAGCAGGTTACGATCGTGCGACGAGTCGAGTCTATGATTACCGTTTAACCGAGCAGGAAAGTGCGGTTGAAATTACCTTTAAATTGGGGCTAGTCGCTGTATCAAAAGCGCGAATTTTGACATTGAATGTGGTGTATCGTATTGAGCAAAATGGGTTACTTCGTATCAATATTCATGCTGAAAAACAACCGCACTTGCCATTCTTACCACGCTTTGGCTTGCGTTTTTTCCTTAATCAAGGATTTAACCAAGTAGAGTATGTGGGCTATGGACCAACGGAAAGTTATCTGGATAAACATCACGCCACGGCTTTCGGTCGTTATAAGACAACGTCAGAAAGTAATCATGTGCCTTACTTAAAACCACAAGAAAATGGCAGTCACTATGATTGTCGTGAACTGAAGGTCGCGAATTCGTCTGATTGCTTTACCGTACAAAGTCATACGACTTTTAACATGAATGTTTCCCCTTATTCTCAAGAAGAATTGGGCAGTAAAAAGCACCAATATGATTTGGAAAAAAGTGGCAGTACGATCTTGTGTGTGGATTATAAAATGAGTGGAGTAGGCTCCAATTCTTGTGGACCTGCGTTAAAAGAACAATATCGTTTGAGTGAGACGGAATGGGATTGGGCAATCTCGTTGCAAATTAAATAAGATGAAATAAAAAAGTGCGGTTGAAATTAACCGCACTTTTATATTTTTAGCAATAATTAAGCAACAACGTTAAATTGTTCTTTCATTAATGCTTCGAAATCAGTGCAACCGCCGATTGGTTTTTCATCGATAAAGATTTGTGGCACAGTTTCCACTTCTTTACCGACAGATTTTGATAAATCAGCTTTAGAAATACCTTCAGCGATAATATCTACATAGCGATAATCGAAATCCGCCACTTCACCTTTTAATTTTTCAGCAAGGTTTTTTGCACGTACACAATAAGGGCAGCCTGGACGACCAAAAATAACTACGAACATAAAATTTTCCTTTTATTTAAACAAAATTCCTAACGATTTTACTCTATTTCCACAAAAGCAGAAATCATTTTTCAGGATTATTGTGATTGGTGTAATATATCAACTCCTCTTTTCCTAAGGATATAACTGAATGAAATTATTGATGCTTTGCCGTGAGCCTCGCCTTTACAGCTGCCAGCGTTTAAAAGAAGCAGCAGAAAGTTGCGGGCATCAAATGGATATTTTGGATCCTAATCGTTGCATTTTAAAACTCGACAAAAATCAACCGCACTTTTCTTTGTATTATCAACAAAATACAGAAAGTGAGCTTTATTTATTGCCTGATTATGATGCTGTGTTACCACGCTTTGGGACGACAAGTACCCAAATGGGGTGTGCAGTATTGCGACATTTCCAAGGAAAAGGCGTCTATTGCCTCAATAAAGAACAGGCGTTTTTAGCCGCTCGCGATAAATGGCGAAGTTTGCAGATGTTATTAGAGCAAGGTGTTGCGGTTCCAAATTCAGTCTTATCCGGTTGTGAAGTTGAGCCGAAACAAGCCATTAAGCAAACAACCGCCCCAATGATTATTAAAACCTTAAAAGGATCACAAGGTATTGGTGTGATTTTAGCTGACCGTCCACAAAGTGCGGTCAGTATTTTAGAAACGTTAAAAGATGCTAATGTGCCTGTCTTGTTACAAGATTTTGTAGAAGAGGCAAAAGGGACTGATATTCGCTGTTTTGTGGTCGGAGATAAAGTCGTCGCCACAATGCAGCGTATTGGACAAGACGGCGAGTTTCGTGCGAATTTTCACCGTGGTGGCACAGCAGAAAAAATTAAACTCAATGAAGAAGAAAAATCCATCGCTATTCGTGCAACTAAAGCCTTAGGGCTTGCCGTAGCTGGTGTTGATTTGATTCGATCTAAAGACGGTTTATTGGTGCTTGAGGTGAATGCCAGTCCAGGTTTAGAAATGATTGAGAAAACCAGTGGCATTGATATTGCATTGCAGATCATCTTATTTTTAGAACAACAAGTGAAACAATAAAAGAAAAGGGAGAACAATATCATGTTCGCCCTTGTTGTTTATCCTTTTGCGTCTTGTTTAAAATCGTAATTTGGTGGTAATTCCGGCATTGTATTTTCTTCATCAAAAGGCTCGCTTGCCGGTTGATGTTGAAATTCTTTGCTATCGTGAGCCGGTTTTTCTTTACCTAATAATTGCGGTTGTAATTTGATAAAACTACTTTTATCTGAAAGCCACACATCAATAAACGCTTGTGTAAATTTTTGATCGAATTCGTGATCTAACACGGTGTCATTTAACACAAAATAGCCTTTATCCGCTAAGGCAACAAAATTTAAGATGTCGTTTGGTGAAAAATCAGGGAAGATTTCCTGCATTTTTTTCAGCCATGCGGTGGTGTCATCTTTACTTAAGTTTTGGGCTTCCATTTCTTTAGTTAAAGCAATGGCGAAATTTTTCCCTTCAACTGGTTTCTCGTATTTAATCGAAAACATTAATGGGCGTTCATTTTTTTCATATGACCCCGTTTCAGAATATAAGCCGACAGTATAAACATGGAATGGCCCCCATGTGTATTCAGC
>JABZOY010000005.1:0-35843 GCA_015255025.1 Haemophilus sp. | reverse complement strand
CGTGAAAGGTCATCGCTTACGTTTTGTAGCGAGCGGCGAAGAAGCTCAACAAGCGATTGACGGTATTGGTGCAGTCATTGAAAGCGGTTTAGGTGAAGGTAAGGAGTAAGTGATGGCAAAAGTAGCAACAATTACCTTAAATGCCGCTTACGACTTAGTCGGGCGTTTGCCGCGTATTGAAATCGGCGAAGTGAATACTGTTGAAACCCTTGGTATTTTCCCTGCCGGAAAAGGCATTAATGTCGCTAAAGTATTAAAAGATTTGGGCGTAGAGGTGGCGGTTGGTGGCTTCTTAGGGGAAGACAACGTGGGTGATTTCGAAACCCTATTTAAAAAACAAGGCTTAGAAGACAAATTCCATCGTGTTGCAGGCAAAACCCGTATTAATGTAAAAATTACGGAAACCGAAGCCGATGTGACAGACCTAAATTTCTTAGGTTATCAAATTACTCCAGAAGCTTGGCAGCAATTTACAGCAGATTCATTAGCGTATTGTCAAAACTTTGACATCGTTGCGGTTTGCGGCAGTTTACCGCGAGGTGTGAGTCCCGAATTGTTCGCGGATTGGCTTAATCAGTTGCATCAAGCTGGTGTGAAAGTCGTATTAGATAGCAGTAATGCAGCACTTACAGCAGGTTTGAAAGCCCATCCTTGGTTGGTAAAACCAAATCATCGCGAATTGGAAGCTTGGATTGGCCATCCATTAAATTCTCTTGATGAAATTATTGCGGCAGCCAAAAAACTTAAAGCAGATGGCATTGCTAACGTGATTATTTCGATGGGCGCGAACGGTTCTTTATGGCTGAGTGATCAAGCTGTGATTCAAGCTCAACCACCTAAATGTGAAAACGTGGTGAGCACCGTAGGAGCGGGTGATTCTATGGTAGCGGGCTTAATTTATGGTATCGAAAAAGGCTTGTCTCAAGCAGAAACCTTAGCATTTGCGAGTGCTGTTTCTGCCTTTGCTGTTTCGCAAAGTAACGTGGGGGTGAGTGATATCGCCTTGCTTGAGCCAATTCTGGCGAATGTTAAAATTTCTGTGATTGAAGGATAATGTAATGAATTTGTTTTTAACTCAATCTCCGCAAATTGGTGCGGCAAAAGCCTATTTACTTCGCCAAGCATTGAGCATGGCAGCAAAAAAAGCCAATCATACTGTGGTTGAGCAAGCCAAAGAGGCGGATTTAGTGATTGTTTTCGGATCTACTTTGCCAAACTCAGCTGAACTTGTGGGTAAAAAAGTCTTTTTAGCCAATGAAGATGCGGCGATTGCATCACCTGAAGTCACGCTGACGAATGCGCTTAATCAAGCAGTGGACTATGTTAAACCGGCTCAAAGTGCGGTTGGATTTGGCGGTGTTTCTGGCGTCAAAAATATCGTCGCAGTTACGGCTTGTCCAACGGGTGTGGCACATACCTTTATGTCTGCTGAAGCCATTGAAACCTATGCGAAAAAGCAAGGTTGGCAGGTAAAAGTAGAAACGCGTGGCCAAGTGGGCGCAGGTAATGAAATTACCCCTGAAGAAGTCGCTGCAGCAGATTTAGTCTTTGTTGCAGCCGATATTGATGTGCCGTTAGATAAGTTCCAAGGAAAACCGATGTATCGTACGTCGACTGGTTTGGCGTTAAAGAAAACCGCACAGGAATTCGATAAGGCATTTAAAGAAGCGAAAATTTACGAAGGTGGCGCAGCAAAATCTTCTGCGAAATCAGAAGAAAGCGGTGAGAAAAAAGGTGTTTATAAACATTTGATGACCGGTGTGTCGCACATGTTGCCGTTGGTGGTTGCTGGTGGTTTATTAATCGCGATTTCCTTTATGTTTGGTATCGAAGCCTTCAAAGATGAAACAATTTTCCATGGTATTCCAAAAGCCTTAATGGATATCGGTGGCGGTGCAGCATTCCACTTGATGATTGCAGTATTTGCCGGCTATGTTGCCTTTTCTATTGCAGACCGTCCGGGGCTTGCGGTAGGTCTCATTGGCGGTATGTTAGCCACCACGGCGGGAGCAGGGATTTTAGGTGGTATTATCGCTGGTTTCTTAGCGGGTTATGTGGTGAAAGGATTAAATGCAACCATTAAATTACCGGCAAGTTTAACCTCTTTAAAACCGATTCTAATTCTCCCGCTCTTTGGTACCTTGATTGTTGGCCTTGCCATGATTTATGTGATTAACCCACCGGTTTCACAAATTATGACCACCTTAAGCGATTGGTTAAAATCCATGGGGGAAGTCAATGCGATGGTGTTAGGTGCGATTATCGGTGCGATGATGTGTATTGATATGGGCGGGCCAGTAAACAAAGCAGCTTATACGTTCTCTGTGGGAATGTTGGCCTCTCAAGTTCACACCCCAATGGCCGCCGCTATGGCAGCAGGTATGGTGCCGCCAATTGGTATGGCGATTGCAACTTGGATTGCACGCAGTAAATTTACCAGCAATCAACGTGATGCAGGTAAGGCTTCTTTTGTCTTGGGGTTATGTTTTATCTCTGAAGGGGCATTGCCATTTGTGGCTGCTGATCCATTACGTGTGATTATTAGCTCGGTTATTGGTGGTGCAACTGCGGGTGCGATTTCAATGGCATTAAATATTTCTCTGCAAGCACCACATGGTGGTTTATTTGTCATTCCGTTTGTCTCTGAACCATTACTCTACCTAGGTGCAATTGCAACGGGGGCATTATTAACTGGCGTGGTTTATGCCGTGATTAAGCCGAAGGCGACAGAATAATCGATTCTTTGATTAAAAAAGTGCGGTAATTTTTAACCGCACTTTTCATTTATCAGGTATAATTACAATGGTTTAGGGAGAAATTATGGATAAATACAATAAACTCCGCATTGAATGGGATTGTCGTCGAGGTATGCTTGAGTTGGATAAAATCATCATGCCTTTTTATAAAGCGCATTTTGACCAACTGACTGACGACAAAAAAGATATTTTTATTCGTTTACTCGCGGCCACGGATTTACAGCTTTTTTCGTGGTTTTTTAATGGCAGTCAATCAGACGATGCCGAAGTGCAAGCGATGGTTGAATATATCCAAGATATGCAGAAAACGAATGTCCGTTAATTTTTTTGAAATTTTTTATACATAAGGAACTTTTCAATTTTAACTCTGTCTGATAAAGCAACAATAGCTTGCTGTCTTGAATATATGAAGGCGTGTTAGACGTAGCATAGGAGATATATGGCTGAACAGCTAACAGATCAGGCTTTGGTAGAAAGAGTGCAGCAAGGCGATAAAAAAGCCTTTAATTTATTGGTTTCTCGTTATCAAAATAAAGTAGCCGGACTTTTAACCCGCTACATTTCTCATAACGACATTCCAGATGTTGTACAAGAATCCTTTATTAAGGCCTATCGTTCCATTGAATCCTTTCGGGGCGATAGTGCATTCTACACTTGGCTATATCGAATTGCCGTTAATACGGCAAAGAATTACTTAACGGCACAGGGGCGCCGTCCACCGAGCGAAGATATTTTGGCTGAAGATGCCGAAAGCTACGATGTGGGAACCCATCTACGTGATGTAGATACCCCTGAAAATGAAATGTTATCTAGCGAATTGGAAAAAGTGGTGTTTGATACCATTCACAGTTTGCCAGAAGATTTAAGAACCGCGATTACCTTGCGTGAGCTTGAAGGGTTAAGTTACGAAGAGATCGCAGAAATAATGGATTGCCCAGTAGGCACTGTACGTTCTCGCATTTTCCGTGCTCGGGAAGTGATTGAGAACAAAATACAACCGCTTATGCAACGTTAAAATAAAGTCGGAGTTTATAAAATGCAAAAAGAGTTACTTTCAGCCTATATGGATGGAGAAGAAGTCAGTGCCGAGTTGACGGAACAACTCTGTCAGGATAAAGATTCACAAGAATCTTGGGCTGCATATCACGCAGTAAGATCAGTTATGCGTAAAGAGTCACCAGTATTATTAGGTGCTGATTTTACCGCGAAAATGGCTGATTTAATTGAATTAGAAGAAGTAAAACACGTAGAGATTACTGTTTCTCAACCAACACCAGAAGAAGCAGACAGCTTACCATTCGTGCAAAAATTAAAAGCATTCTTTGCACCAATGACACAAATTGCGGTGGCTGCAGGTGTGTGTTTAGTGGCAGTAGTAGGTGTGCAATCATTTAATGCGAAAAGCACGTCGGTTACACCAGAAAACCCTGTTTTACAAACCTTACCATTTAACAATTCTGTTCAAGAAGTAAGTTACAACGCTCCGACCAAAGATGTAGCCACTTCGGAACAGGTTGAGCAAAAAAGTCGCCGTATTGGTACGATGTTGCAAAACTATGAATTACAGCGTCGTATGCATGCAGACAGCTTAAATGTGGGTAGCAACCAAGCGAAATAATTACAGCAATTAATCGATAATTCACCACCTTAGGCGTGGTGAATTTTTTTATGGATCAATTGATTTATTTATGAAAAAAACGTTTCTTAAATTAACCGCACTTTTAGGCTTATTCTTCTTGCCTTTCACGGCATTTGCAGAAGAGCCAATTCAGTCATTAAATAAAATGTCGCAAGCCATGCGAGATTTAAATTATGAGATTGCTTTTGTGCAAACGACACCAACGAATATGGACTCGTTCCGCTATCGCCATATTAAGCAAGGGCAAAAAGTGTATGCACAGTTGGTGACATTAGATGGTGAGCAACAAGAGATCATCCAGCGCGGTAATTTAGTCAGCTATTTCCAGCCTGGTTCACGTGCTTTTACGATTAACAGTGGTGAGATTGTGGATGCGCTTCCGGCAGTGATTCGTACTGATTTTAGCAAGCTGAGTCAGAATTATGACTTTATTAAGCTTGGAAAAGACCGAATTGCAGGTCGATTTGTCGATACCATTCGCATTGTGCCAAAAGATGATTTTCGCTATCAATACCTCGTTTTCTTAGATGAAGAAAATAGTTTGTTATTGCGTGGTGATATGCTTGATCGCGAAGGCAAGTTATTGGATCAATTCCGCGTGGTGACGTTATATATCGATGATCGTCTACGTGGTTTAACCGATTACCTTAATAAAGTCTCGATGCCGCCACTTTTAAGTGAAGGGAAACAGGAATCATCTCTTTCAATCAATTGGAAAACTGATTGGTTACCGCAAGGGTTTGATTTAATTCGTCAAAATCAAGATGTGATGGATGGTGAAGTGATTGAAAATGCGTTATTTAGTGACGGTCTTTTCACTTTCACACTTTATATCAATAAAGCGGATAGTACCGCTGCAAAAGAAAACACGTGGAAACAAGGGGCTTACACGATTTACAGTGAAGTCATCGGCGATAAAGAAATAACCTTTATCGGACAGCTTCCAATTGCTGCAGCGAAACGAATTGTACAAGGTGTAACATTCCTAAAATAATTCAGTAGCAGTGCGAAAGTTGCTATTTTGTTTCCCCTTGCTATACTTTCTTCACCTAATGGATTTTGATAGCTAAACCCCGTCCTGCGGGGTTTTGTTTTATCAAGTGCGGTCATTTTTCTTAAGGTTTTTACAATGAATAATCCCCTTCCTCTTCTTGGCATCACAGGTTACAGCGGTAGTGGCAAAACCACATTGCTGGAAAAATTGCTTCCTCAATTAATTAAAAAAGGCCTACGTGTTTCAGTGATTAAACACAGCCATCATAACGCTTATGTGGATAAAGAAGGAAAAGACAGTTGGCGCATGAAAGAGGCGGGGTCTGCGCAAGTTATTATGGCTTGTGATACTCGTTGGGCATTGATGACAGAAACCCCTCAAGAACCAGTTTCATTAGCCTATTTAAGTCAACAATTTGATCGTCATTTAACGGATTTAGTTTTGGTGGAAGGATTTAAACAAGAACCTATTCCAAAGATTCTATTGCATCGACAAGAGATGACAAAACCGTTGCCGGAATTAGATGAAAACGTGTTGGCTTTAGCAACAGATTATTCGCTTGAAACTGACCGCGCTTTATTAGATATTAATCACATTGAACAGATCGCTGAGTTTATTTATCAATGGTGGAAAAAGACGCAGTAATAGAACGCCAGCATTATAAAGGGCTGGCTTGGGTAGCTTCCATGGCTTTGTTTATGCAAAGCTTGGATGCGACTATTTTAAATACTGTCTTACCCACCATTGCAACAGATCTGCAAACCCCTGTCTTTGAAATGCAAATGGCGATTATCGCCTATTCTCTTGCCGTAGCCTTATTTATTCCTTTAACCGCTTGGGCAGCAGCGAAATTTGGTACGCTTACGGTTTTCCGTTCAGCTGTTTTTACCTTTGTATTTGGTTCAGTCGCTTGTGCGATGGCAACCTCTCTCGAAACTCTTGTACTTGCACGGATTCTTCAAGGTATTGGCGGGGCATTTATGATGCCTGTCGCTCGCCTTGCGATTATTCAAACCGTACCAAAAAATCAATTAATTAATGCCTGGAATTTAATGGCTACAGCAGGACTCATCGGTCCGATTCTTGGCCCGATTTTAGGTGGTTGGCTTGTGGTGCATACGTCATGGCATTGGATTTTCTTAATCAATATTCCTATCGGCATGTTAGGCTTCTGGGCTGCCGCTAAAGTGATGGGAAATCATAAGGGCAATGCGAGTAAGTTAGACTGGACAGGCTTTTTACTCTTTGCATTTGGTTTAGTTGGTTTAACGCTCGGGCTTGATTTACTGGGCGAAAGTCACCGTGACAATATGACTACATATAGTGCATTGTCGATTGGTATTGCATTATTGGTGGCCTATTATTTTTATGCAAAAGGTAATGAACGTGCCATTTTACCTTTATCTCTTTTCAATACGAGAACATTCCGATTAGGTATTGCAGCCAATATCTTTATTCGCCTTTCCGGTTCGGCTGTACCTTTCTTATTGCCATTAATGTTCCAACTTTCCTTTGGCTATTCAGCTGAAGAGTCAGGCTGGTTGCTTGCACCCATTGCGCTAATGTCCGTCGTATTTAAACGCTTTATTGGGCATATTTTAAATATGCTAGGTTATAAAACCACGCTAATTTTATCGTCACTTTTAATGGCAGGCTCAACGGTTTCCATGTCATGGCTTGATACCTCATCATCAACGACGTGGATTATATGTAATCTGATGTGGTATGGTGCCTGTATGTCGATGATTTTTACCTCAATTAATACACTTACCGTTGGCGATCTATCACAGGCTCAAAGCGGTGTAGGCTCAACGGTGCTGAGTATTGTGCAACAAGTGGGTATCGGATTTGGTATCGCTGTAGCATCGATTATTTTGACGTTATATCGTCAATTTATGGGTAACGACGGCGACGCATTACAACATGCTTTCAGTTATACATTTCTGACCACTTCTGTTTTTGCGATCGCACTAGTTTGGATATTGAGTTATTTACGCAAAACAGACGGGGATCATTTGCGGAAAAAACAATAAGTAGAGTGATTGTACGTTTATAATACAAATATTATCAACAAGTATAATTATTACACTTTTATATTTTAAGAATAAAAACTCTTTCAAAAACTTGATTAAAAAATTATTAGTATTAATATGCTCAAGATTATAAATTTTATAAAAAACCATAAATTATGTTAATTAACCTAAGAGGAACAAAAAAATGGAAAAAATCTATCTACCAAAAGATTGGGTATGTAATGGTTCTGAATTAAAACCTAAAAATGGTGGGAGCCGTGAAACTTGGATTTATAATGGCAAAGAGATTAAAGCTAAAATTAATGCAACTAGCAGAGAAACCTGGATCTTTGACGGCAAAGAACTAAAGGCAAAAATTAATGCTACATCACGTGATACGTGGGTTATTGAACGAGATATCATTAAGCCTAAAATAAATGCAAATAGCCGCAATAGCTATGATATGGATGGCAATCCACTCTTAGTTGCATTTGGTCAACTTATCTTAAAAGCTTGGTAGTTATATTTGAAGTGCAGCGAATAAAAGCTGCACTTCTATATTTATTTTAATAAAACAATCAACTTAACAATAAGATTTTTTGTGTTGATTAGAGTTTTGTCAAGTAAATAGACCTTATAATAATTATATAATCCTAAGGAACCAAAATTATGTCTAAAAAAATTTATGCTTGGCTGGGTATTTTACTTAGCGTGTCATTAAGTTTATTTATTCTAGATAAAATATACGATGATAGTATTCCTAAAATTATTGAAGAAATTAACAATGGTGCTATTGGTGCAATATTAACAGCTATTGTGACCGTATTTCTATTGCAAGGGCAAACCGCAACAGAGGAAGAGCGAGACAAAAATCTGACGGTCTTTGAAAAGAAACAGGAGGTGTATCACCAATTTCTTGAGAAACTTAAAGATATTGTAGAAGACGGTAAAGTGCAGATTGCATTAAATAAAGATCCTATCGATACAATTGATGAATTAAAGGATTTGCTCTTTCAGCTTTCTTATATCCAAATGCATAGTACGGAAGAAACAACACAAGCTATCTTTGAGCGTGTAGCAAATTTAATCAAAAAAATGAATGAATTTATGTCAGCTGGTGAAGAGAAGCAAAATTTAGTTGCTAGTTATTATGCATCATTTGCTGAAGAATTATTTAGTATTGTAGCTATATTAAAAAATGATTTATATAAAACAACAAGTAATCCAATAGCTAAAGAAAGTGTTCAAACCTTACTTTCACAATGTGATTTATTTATCGAAGGAGAAAAACTCGATAAATATCAAATGCAAAATTATTTTTGGAGTGAGATGCAAGATCAGCTTCTTTTACAAGGTCTTGAATTTGAGAAAAGAGATTTTAGCCAGGATGTTACACAATATTATGCTCGCTCAAGAAATCGTCATCGTTGGTATGGTATTGAAATTTTTGTTTATCAAACTAAAGAGGGAGAAAATCTTACTTTTAAACTGGAGTTAGATAACTGGCTTTATTATGGATTCCGTCGTCCAGAAGAGACGAGAGAAAATAGTGAATATGATGATAAAATCATTGAACTAACAAAATCTACCTCAAGTTCATTTAATGCTAACCCTTGGTGGTTTGGTTGGAAAAACCCTGATAAATATCATTTAAATTTTTGGACATTAGATGGTAGTGATTTTGAATACTTCAAACATCCTCACCGTCGAGTAAGGATGATAAAAGAATATGCGACAGAAATTGCAGGATATATTCATAAATTCCAAGATTTAGCAAGAGAAGAAGATATTTAGTTTATGGAATGAAAGCGGTTAGATTTTATTGTGTAAGGTGATTAAGAATCTAACCGCATTTTTTAGTGACCTTTTATGCTACCTTATTGTCACCTTTAGTTTAATTTGTTATAAGAAAGATCATTTTCTTATTTTGTAAAAGTTTGATTTGCTTATATCTTAAGTAAAATTTTTATATACAGGGTGGATTTGAATCTACCATAATTGATAGTTGGGTAAGCGAGAAACTTACCTTACAAAGAAAGGACAACTTATGAAACTAAAAGCGACATTAACACTTGTTGCAGCGAGTTTGTTTTTAGCTGCTTGTGATCAATCTGGTTCTGCTGCAAAAGAAAGTGCGAAAGCGGAAACAGCAAAACCTTCAGGCAATAACACGTTTGTGTACTGTACGGCGAAAGCGCCACTTGGCTTTAGCCCGGCATTGGTAATGGAAGGTACATCTTACAATGCGAGTTCGCAACAAGTGTATAACCGCTTGGTTGAATTCAAAAAAGGTTCAACTGACCTTGAGCCAGCCTTGGCTGAAAGCTGGGAGATCAGTGACGATGGTTTAACTTACACGTTCCATTTGCGTAAAGGGGTGAAATTCCATACGACAAAAGAATTTACGCCAACACGTGATTTTAATGCGGATGATGTGATCTTTTCTTTCCAACGTCAGTTAGATCCTAACCACCCTTATCACAATGTATCGAAAGGGACTTATCCGTATTTCAAAGCGATGAAATTCCCAGATTTATTAAAATCAGTTGAGAAAGTGGATGACAACACCGTTCGTATCACCTTGAATAAAAAAGATGCGACTTTCTTAGCAAGCTTGGGTATGGACTTTATTTCTATTTACTCAGCTGAATATGCAGATGCGATGTTGAAAGCAGGCAAACCAGAAACGATTGATAATAAACCTGTGGGCACAGGTCCGTTTATTTTTGTTGATTACAAAACTGACCAAGCGGCACAATATGTAGCAAATGAAACCTATTGGAAAGGTCGCACACCACTTGATCGCTTAGTTATCAGCATCGTACCAGATGCGACTACGCGTTATGCGAAGTTACAAGCGGGTTCTTGTGATTTAATTCTCTTCCCGAACGTGGCAGATTTAGCCAAAATGAAAACTGATCCGAAAGTACAGCTTTTGGAACAAAAAGGTTTGAACGTGGCATATATCGCATTCAATACAGAAAAAGCACCGTTTGATAACGTGAAAGTGCGCCAAGCATTGAACTATGCTGTAGATAAAAAAGCAATTATTGAAGCGGTTTATCAAGGTGCAGGTACTGCAGCGAAAAACCCATTACCGCCAACAATTTGGAGTTATAACGACGAAATCCAAGATTATCCGTATGATCCAGAGAAAGCGAAACAGCTTTTAGCGGAAGCAGGTTATCCAAACGGTTTTGAAACTGATTTCTGGATTCAACCAGTGGTACGTGCGTCTAACCCAAATCCAAAACGTATGGCTGAACTCGTCATGGCAGACTGGGCGAAAGTTGGCGTAAAAGCAAATCCAGTCACATTTGAATGGGCTGACTATCAAAAACGTGCTAAAGCAGGCGAATTAACGGCTGGTATCTTTGGTTGGTCAGGCGATAACGGTGATCCAGATAACTTCCTTTCTCCGTTACTTGCGAGTGCTAACGCTGGCAACTCAAACTTTGCGCGTTTCAAAAATGCAGAATTTGATGCCTTATTAGATAAAGCAATTGGCTTAACGAATAAAGATGAACGTGCAGCGCTTTATAAACAAGCTCAGGTGATTTTCCATGATCAAGCACCATGGATTCCAGTGGCGCACTCTGTGGGCTTCGCACCACTTAGCCCTCGCGTAAAAGGCTACGTACAAAGCCCATTCGGCTATGATGCATTTTATGGTGTGAGTGTTGATGGTAAATAATTAACGGACTATACTAGCCCTTGCAGTTGCAAGGGCTTTTTGTTTTCAAGCAAAAGGAGAAAGAAAATGGACTTACATGATATTCGTGAGGATTATTGCAAACAGGCGCTTTCTCAGCATGATTGCGATCCCAATCCCATAAAACAATTTGAAAAATGGCTCAACGAAGCGATTACCGCCAAAGTAAATGAGCCAACAGGTGTTAATGTTGCGACAGTCAATGAAGACGGCCGTCCAACAAGCCGTATGGTGCTGTTGAAAGAAGTGAACGAACAAGGCTTTGTATTTTTTACGAATTATCACAGCCGAAAAGGTCGCTCCATAGAGCATAATCCTTTCGTTGCCCTAACATTCTTTTGGCCTGAATTAGAACGTTCTGTTCGTATTGAGGGTAAAGCTGAAAAAATCTCGCCTGAACAATCAGATGAATATTTTGCAACGCGCCCTTACACCAGCCGAATTGGCGCTTGGGCCAGCGAGCAAAGTGCGGTCATTTCTAGTCACAAATCTTTATTAGCGAAAGCGGCACTGATTGCAGCAAAACACCCATTAAATGTGCCACGCCCACCACATTGGGGCGGTTATCTTGTGATTCCTGATCGCATCGAATTCTGGCAAGGTCGTCCAAGTCGTTTACATGACAGAATTTGTTATTTATTCAATGATGGAAAATGGGAGAGAGAGCGGTTATCGCCGTAAGTTTCTTCAAAAACATGTAAAAAATAACCGCACTTTGATTTGGTAACTAAAGTGCGGTTTATTTTTACGTTATTTTTATTTACCGATGATTTCTGCTAAATCAACTTTGCGGTTTTCGTAACGAGAACGGGTACAAGCATCGGCAGTGGCGATGGCGGCGCGGGCAGCTTCACCGGTAAGTAATTTTACAAATTCCTCAGTTGGCTCCATACCATGAAGAATATCGTTTAAATAACGCATTTCTTTTTTCATGATAGAACTCAACCAGAGCGGTGTGCGTTTGCCCGGTTTACCGTATTGAATCGCGCCGTCCATTTCTGTACTGTTGTAAATACGGGTACGGTCATCATCTTCTTCTTGGGTTTCGTGAATGAGGAAATAGGTGTCTTTTCCATCCACGCGAAGGGTGCCTTTGGTATTGTACATATCAAGTTTGATCGCGCCTTTTTCCCCTTGAATTAATACGTAATGTTCACCCCAACGGAACGCCGAACCCCATTCTAGAACTGCGAAGCGATTATCATCGTATTCCATGGTGACAAAAATCATATCGTCTTCATCACCGAATTTTTCGCCTTTGTGTGCAACATTGGCGGCTGCCATAGTAACGGTTTTTGGCATACCACCCATAATGAATTGTACACAGTCTAATTCGTGAATATGGTGATATAAGTGACCGCCAGATTTTTCACGGATTTTTTTCCATGAAATGGTTGGTTGTTGTTCTTCCCAGCCGTTACGTGCGGTGTGGCAATAAAGCACTTTACCGATCACGCCTTGATTGATTAATTCTTTGGCATGGTGAACACCGTTAAAGAAGTTCATCACATGGCCAGCCATAAAGGTGACGCCATTTTCTTCGCAAGCACGCACCATGTCGTCACAGTCTTGATAACTTAAGGCGATTGGTTTTTCACAGAAAACATGTTTTTTGTTTTTCGCGGCAAGGATGACCGGTTCTTTGTGTAAGTAGTTTGGGGTGGCAACAATCACACAATCCACATCAGGGGAAGTGACTAATTCTTCAAGAGATTTTGCCGCTACGCATTGTAATTCTTGAGCAATGGTTTCACCATTTTCAGGGTCATATACCATGGTAATCTGTGCATCATCAAATTCATTCATGAAGCGGGCTAAATCTGCACCAAAATAGCCAACGCCAACAACACCATATCGCATCATAATAAACTCCTTATTTTTTCACTGAGATTTGTTTTTCCGTTACCATGGATTGCTTCGCTGCTTCTGCAACTTCGATGGCTTCAGTTAAACATAGACTTAATGGACTGATTTTTCCTTGTGTTAAGTGCTCCACTACGCTTTGTACTTCGATTTCAGCCGCTCGGCTTAACCAAAGTTGGCAAGGTGCGTGGGTGACATTATATTGCTGAGTGCCTTTGGCACTTTCACGTAAAGATAAATCAGCCTCAAATTCATCAAATAAATCAACGTGTTCTATTTTTCCATCTAGATAATTAAATGTGACACTTGAGGTAAAGAAATTGACTTCAATCACACCATTTTCACCATGAATTTGAATGCCCCATTGGTGTAATCGATAAGCTGTGCCCATTTCGAGCGAACCTAACACGCCATTTTCAAAACGTAGTAACAGTTGCAACACATCACGACTATCTGGTGTATCGTGATGCGCTTGATTAGCGGCTTGAGCAAAGACCGCCTCAATATCGCCTAATAACCAACAGAGTAAATCCAGTTCGTGAATGAGGTGGAAAAGCTCGCCGCCCGTAAGATTGGCATCTAATTTCCACCATTCTTTGTTTGGTAGGTTTTCAATCCAACGCTGACGCATGGCTCGTGCTACGGTAATGCGGCCTAATTTTCCTTGTTCTAAAGCCGCTTTGACTTTCAACATGCCTGGCAACGTACGTTCCAAATGGCCCACAAAAATGAATTTGCCTTTTTCTTCAGCAAGACGGCGTAAATGTTGCCCTTGAGAAGAGCTTAAGGTAAAAGGTGTTTCAATAAAGACATGACAACCAGCATTTAACGCTAAGATAGCTGGGGAATAATGAGCATAGTTTGGTGTGGCGATAACCACTAAATCCGCTTTAGTTTCTGCCAACATTTCTTCTACACTAAAAAAGGCTTGGCTACCGTATTGGTCTGCGAGTTTTTGTGCAAGAGAAGGATTGATATCGGTCACTGCAATTAAGTTTGCTTGGGCTTTGTCAAATGCAGAAGCCAACTGAACGCCAAAAAAGCCGCAGCCGATTAAGGCGATGTTTAATCCATTAGTTTGCATCATGCCCTCCTTGTTGTAAGCGTTGGCGAATACTTTGGAAATATTGCAAGATCGCACGTTGCATGCGCACCAAATCATGCGCTTCTACGGCATCAATTAATTCACGGTGTTGCATGGCTAATTTTTCAGGAGAAAGTATTGGTGGCGGTAAGCCTTTTTCTACTTGTTGATAAATTTGCCAAAACGCATCTAAATACTGAATCAGTAACGGGTTATTTAATGGTTCATAAAGTTTTAAATGAATGTGGTATTCATCTTTTGGGGAAAATTTTTGCTCACGGGCATTTTTTTCCATATTGGCCACTGATTTTTGCAAAAGTGCGGTCTGTTCTTGGCTAATTTTTCCCAACACCATAGGGGCAAAACCGTATTCCAAAATTTCCCGAATATCCAAAATATTAATCAGCTGATTATGATCATTATGCAAATTCAGCTGGGTGTGAAAGCTTAATCCACGGATCATTGGTACAAGAGAGGATTCACTCACAAAGGTGCCGACGCCATGGCGAATGTCTAAAATGTGTAGCGCCTCTAAAGATTTAATGGCCTCACGCAAACTGGAACGGCTCACTCCGAGCTGTTCAATCAGCTCATTTTCTGTTGGCATCAAATCGCCGGATTTAAGATTTTGTTTAATGATGAGCGATTTGATTTTATCCTGCAAAACGAGACTTGCTTCTTTTTTACTTGTTTTTTTCATTTCTGTTCTCATTTTCTAATCTATTTTCTGAATTTGTGATCCAGCTCTCATTCTCTTTAATTGACATAAGACATCATACGTCTTATCTTTATTTATGCAAGCAGAAATTAGCAGTGATTTTAAATTCTGTGATCTATACCACAAAATTCTCAAATACAAGGAAGGGAGGTTGTTATGACAACATCATTACCATGGTATAAAGAAGTCAGTCCTACGCAAAAAAAAGCGTTATTTGCGGCTTGGTTAGGTTATGTTTTTGATGGCTTCGATTATATGCTTATCACTTATGTGCTTTTGGATATTCAAAAGGAATTCGCCATGAGCACAACGGAAACATCCACATTATTACTTGCAGCGTTCGTCGCACGTCCATTAGGTGGGGCGATTTTTGGTAGTTTTGCCGATAAATATGGTCGTCGTTTGGCGATGATTGTTTCCATTATTACGTATTCCGTCGGCACATTCTTGTGCGGATTATCCACCAGTTATATTTGGCTTTTCATCTTCCGTATGATTATCGGTATGGGGATGGCAGGTGAATATGCGTGTTCTTCCTCTTATGCCATTGAAAGCTGGCCAAAACATTTGCGTACAAAAGCCAGTGCATTTTTAGTGAGTGGTTTTTCCATCGGTAATATTCTTGCTTCTCAAGTGATTCCTTGGGTATCTCAAACTTATGGTTGGCGTATGGCTTTCTTCATTGGTTTAGCTCCGGTAGCTTTAGTGCTCTATGTTCGTCGCCATGCCCCTGAAAGTGAAGAATGGGCACAAGCGAAAGCTGCAGGTAAAGTGAATAAAGTTCCACTTACTGACTTATTCACTGAAAAACAATTACCAATTACTTTAATTATTTTCTTAGTTTGCTATTCAATTTTCTCCGTAAACTGGCCGGTAGTGGGCTTACTTCCACTTTATCTCAAAGAAAACGGTTATGCTGAAAATGTGAAATCACTGATGTTCTGGGCAGGCTTTGGTATCCTCATCGGTACCTTAATTGCAGGCTTTATTGGGGATAAATTGGGTGAGAAGAAAACCTTTGTATATAGCTTATTGTTATCACTTTTCTTCCTCTTCCCAGTATTCTATTTGCCAGAAAATAATGTATTAGCACTTGGTGCGTTGCTCTTCTTCTTACTTGCAACTAACTTAGGGATTGCCGGTTTAGTACCAAAATATATGGCGACTTTCTTCCCAGCTGAAATGCGAAGCACAGGTATCGGTTTCATCTATAATTTCGCTGCAATCGGTGGTGGGGTGGCTCCTGTGATTGCCGCCAAACTTAGCGAAAGAGTAGGACTTGGTTCAGCCCTTGTGTATGTCACCTTATTCTGGACAATAGTCCTTGTTGCTCTCGTTGGATTAAGATTGCCAGAACGTATTCAAGCTCGTATGCAACAATAAAAAACGAAAGCAAAACAGACCGCACTTTTAGGTGCGGTTTGTTGTTTATACAAAAATAGTTTGAAGCGTGTCACAAATTTGTTAAAAATATGTTTCAATTTTTTCGGTTAAATGCTAATTAATAATCTCCCCTATCGTTTTATAGGAGATTGTATATGCAAACTCAACAAACCTTTCTCTCTAAATATAAAAGTCTCATTATTCTTGCCTTAGACTTTGTCTTCATGTTGGTGTTAATTAAAATACTGCCGTTTTCTGCTCAAGAAAATCGCGGGTTAGCCTTGCTGATTTTTATTGGTATTTTATGGTTAACGGAAGCCTTTAATATTACTGTGACATCTCTTATGGTGCCTGTTGTAGCCATAGGATTAGGCTTGATTAATACACAAAAAGCCCTTGCACCATTCTCCACGCCAATTATTTATATGTTCTTTGGGGGATTTGTGGTGGCTGCGGTGCTGCAAATTCAGAATCTAGACAAGATTATTGCGAATTACATTATCCGTTTAGCCAAGGGGAACTTAAAACTTTCTATCACCTATCTGTTTACTGTAACGACATTCCTTTCCATGTGGATTAACAACACCGCTGTGGCGGCGATGATGTTACCGCTCACGATGGGGATGTTAAAAGGTATCAATGCAGAGAAAAATCATCGATTGTATGCTTTTGTCTTGTTAGGTATGGCATTTAGTGCCAGTATCGGTGGTATTGGTACGTTGGTGGGAAGTGCACCAAACGCGATTTTGGCATCTCAAATTCAAGTGACCTTCACTGAATGGCTAGGCTACGGTTTCCCGGTAATGATCTTACTTGTGCCTTCAATGATTTTTTCTTTATGGGTGATTTTACGTCCAGATTTTTCTGTTGAATTTAATCCGTCGCTTGAGAAAGTCAGTTTTAACCGAAAAAATATCATTACCTTAGTGATCTTTATCGGTATGGCGATTATGTTACTTTTCAGCTCTCTCTTAAACCCATGGATTAGTGCTTTCCTTGAATTACCGAAAAAAATCGAAAACTTTGATACGGTGATTGCGTTATGCGTTGTGATCTTTATTTGTGTTTCAGGTGTCGCAAGTTGGAAAGAAATTCAAGAACGTGTTGAATGGGGCGTGCTCGTTTTATTCGGAGGTGGTTTAACACTCAGTATCGTGATGAAAGATTCAGGCGCCAGTAAAATTATGGCTGATAGCATCGTTCAGTTTGTGCAAACCAAACCTCTTTGGGTGCTTTGCTTTGTGATAACCGCATTTATTATTTTCTTAACAGAATTCACATCGAATACTGCCAGCGCTGCATTAATTATGCCAATTGTGATTTCAGTGGCGCAATCTATGAATTTACCGCCTATCGCTTTAGCCGCAATTATCGCTTGTGGGGCAAGTTGTGCATTTATGTTGCCAATCGCTACACCGCCTAATGCTATCGTGTTTGCAACAGGAAATGTGAAACAACTCGATATGGCCAAAGTTGGTTTGATTCTAAACCTATTCTGTATCGCCATCATCGGCAGTATGACTTATTTTGTTTGGTTGTAAATGTTGTCAAAACTGACCGCACTTTATTATCTTATAAAAGTAAACCGCACGTTAAAGTGCGGTTTATTGTTTATCTCGAAATAACCTCTTTTGTGAAGGCTTCCATTTCGGCTTTACGCCATGGTGTTGAGAAGAAAATGGTATCTTTCAAACCAGACTCACTATTTAGTGGACGAACACCGAATTCTTGGTTTAATTTCTGTTGTACCTCAGGTGAGGTAATCCAATGCACGAAAACAAGTGATGCGGCTGGGTTCGGCGCATTTTTTGCTACGGTTACAACATTACCACCACCAGGCATCCCAAATTTTGGTACATAGAATTTTAAACGGTCAGTAATTGCACCTTGTTTTTGCAAGCTGAACAAGTGATCTTGCCATGCGGAGACAATTACTAACTCACCATCGTTTAAACGGGTTAGACTATCAGCATTTGAAGCGGTACGGATTAACGCATCTTTTTTACTGCTGAACCAATCCCAGGTTTTCTTCCAATTAGCAATCTGTGCTTCATCGATTTTATCGGTACGATAATCATAATCACCATTGATGTACACTAAAGCTCGTTGAATGAAGGCATTACCGGAGCTACCGCCATTTGGATCTGAATAGCCGAATTTTTTTGGATTTTTATCAATATAGCTTTCCATGTCTGCCCAAGATTGTGGCAATTCCTCTTCTTTGATTCGCATAGGATCATAAGCTAGACCGGTTTGGTTTCCCCAATAACCTACTGCCATATCGCCCAATTCAACACCTTGTAAGTGGTGATTTAATTTATCGAAATTTGGTAAGTTATTGAGTTTTACAAGAATGTCATTTTTCGCTACGTTGCCTAAACGGTCAGCATTTAACACAACCACATCCATTTTGCCTGTTTCTAGATTTTTTTCAGCGATCAGTTTATTGATATTACCGTCCAAGGTGCCTTCAGGTACTTTGACTTTAATACCGTATTGATTTTCAAATTCTTTGACAAAATTACGGAATTGCGGCTGCAAATACCAAACGCTAACTGTCAATTTTCCTTCTTTTTTAGCGAGTTCTTCGATTTCACTCCAAGATTTACCACTTAAGTCTGTGGAAGCTGAGGCGAAAGTACTGACAGCCAAGGCGGCAGTAGTAAGACCAATGGATAGAAGTTTTCGGATATTTTTTTGCATAAGATGCTCCTTGTGAAAATTATGCTTTTCCTGTGGATTGAGAGAGATAATTCCCTTTCAACAATTTTTCGATAATCATCATCAAAATAATGTTTGGTACCAACAAAATAATTGATACAACGGCCGCATTCGGACGAATAAAAGAATAACCGAGGAAAGAATATAAAATGGTTGGCACGGTAATAAAGTCTGGTGAGCCGATAACGAAAGCGATAGCAAACTCTTCAATACTTTTCACTAAACAGAAGATAATTGATGCTAAAAAACTGGGTTTCAACATCGGCATATACACGTCTTTGAAAACGGTAAATTTAGATGCACCTAAGTCACGGCTAGCATCAATGAGGTCTTGTGGTACAGAAGAAAAGCCCGCGGATAAAATCCGAATAGCATAAGGTAACGTGAGTACCACATGCCCAATAACAATGCCGATGAATGGATTATTAATATTTAAATCCAATAACATACGGCTAAAGAATAGGGCAATAATCATGCCTGGAATGACTAATGGAATCAGTGTTAATAATTCTGCTAATTTTTTACCTCTAAACTCCATACGTCCAAATGCATAAGCTGTTGGGAGAGAGAGTAAGATAGTGATCAATGAAACCGTAGGCGCAATGGTATAGCTATTAAACATTGCTTCAGGTAAAGAGGTGGTTTCCCAGACGATTTTCCAACGTTCAAAAGATAATGATTGAGGGAAAATATCTGGATAACTCCACGGTTTAGCGGGATCTACCAATGACCATAAACCTGCCATTAAAAAGGGTAGGAACAACCAAATAAAATTCGCAAGAATGAAGAAAGTTAAGGAAATACGTGCGATTAATCGACCATTTTTCGTTGTGATTTGTACGGAACTACTCATTTGACTTCTCCACGTTTGACGGCTAATGGTTTAATCAATAATGACACTAGGATGGTGAAGAAGGCAGAGGTCAACATAATAGTTAATGCCATGACCGCACTTTGATTCCATTCTTCAAATTCATAGGCAGACATTTGCATTAAACGTGCTAAAGAATAGGTACTACGAGGACCTGCAATACTATAAAAGGCGAAATCACCGAGTGCGCCGATAAATATTAAAATAAAGGAAACTTGTACCGCACCTAAGGTTAGTGGAAAGATCACATAACGAAAACGTTGCCAAGGACTCGACCCTAAATTAGCCGCCGCATCTAATAAATCAGTTTTAAGTGAATTGACCGCGCCACCAATAAGAATTAAAGCAAAGGGAATGTTTTTCCACATTTGTAAAATCACTACCCCCCAACCAAATTCGTCATTTTGTAGGGTTTTCGGTTCGTCCCAAATGCCTAAATAAACGAATACTTCGTTAAGAATGCCGTGGTAAGAAATCATATTGACGAACAAAAAGGCGGCAACCAATCCCGGTACCAACATAGGTGCCCGCAAGATGGTGATGATCGTTACCTTGGCAGGCAATTTTTTACGCAACCACATGGCAATGGGATAAGCCACGATGATGGATAAAATCGCCCCTAATAAAGACACTTTTACGGAATAAATATACGAATTTTGGAATACAGGGCTATTTAATACGGCTTGCCAATACTCCAAACTAAATTGGCTTTCTTCCCCACCCATACTGTATAAACCAAGGCTTTGAGAGACGACAATGTAGAACGTGGACCCCATTAAAAATAGGATTGTACCTAAACCGCTGCATAGCAATAACCATGCTTTTACATCATTTTTGAGACTTTTCATTTTACGGACTCCAAGAATTTAATCGCATGGCGGGGAACCGTAAAGGTGAGTTTATCGCTCAAATTCGGACATTTTGTTAGTTGCAGGCGTAATTTTTTCTCTTCATCATTACGTTTAATGACTCCTTGCACTTCCGTGATATTGCCCATAAAAGCGGTGTTGATGATATCTACTGTAATTTGGTTTTCCGCTTCCGTTTGTGCGTTTGGTAACAATTCAATGTCTTCTGGTCGAAAGCAAATATAAATTCGTTCAGATTCCGGTTTTTTCTCAGAAAATACGGTGAAATTGCCAAAAATAGAACTCACCGCATACAGGTTATCACCGATGTTTTTCACATTAGCTTCCGTGATATTGGCAATGCCAATAAAATCTGCCACAAAGCGGTTTTTAGGATGATGATAAATATCTTGAGGGGAGCCAATTTGCTCAATAGCACCTTTATTTAACACAATAATTTTATCTGACATAGTTAGGGCTTCAGACTGATCGTGAGTCACATAAATACTAGTCAAATTGTATTGTTTTGAGAGTTGCTTAATTTCAAAACGTACACTTTCGCGTAATTTGGCATCTAAGTTAGAAAGTGGCTCATCAAATAAAATCACATCTGGACGAGTTACCATGGCTCTGGCTAATGCGACACGCTGTTGTTGGCCTCCAGAAAGCTCATTAGGTAATTTCAATTTATGAAATTCTAAATCCATTTGCTTCAATGCGAGATCTAAACGCTGTTTTTGTTCTTCAATATCAATTTTACGTTGCTTTAAACCATAGCAAATATTATGAGAAACGTTGAGGTGAGGGAAAAGGGCATAAGATTGGAAACACATGGCTGTATTGCGTTTTTCTGGAGGAACATGGTTAACATTTTTTCCTCCAATAAGGATTTCACCTTCATCAGCCACATGAAATCCAGCGATTAATTTTAATAAGGAGGTTTTACCACAGCCACTTGGTCCTAATAAGGTGACAAACTCGCCTTCTTCAGCGGTAAAAGTAATATTATTTGCTGCGTAAAAGTCACCAAATTTTTTTGTAATATTTTTTATTTCTAACTTTGCCATTTTTACATCCTCTATTTGGCTATACAACTATAGAGGTAACCATAAAACACTTGGTTATTTTTTCAATAAAATAAAAATATTTTTTATGAATTTGTGATGAAGATCACGCATTTAGATAAAATATGGTTTTATTACATTTTAATAATGCGGAGGCGGTGTTTCTTCCGCTTGGCTGGCAATATTAGAAGGTTGCATATCTTTTAATTTGCCGGCGAGATAGCGGAGTTGAAGTTGAATTTTATCCATATCAAACTGTTGTTGAACTAATGCTTGGTTTAGCTCGTCTAAAAGTTGTTCTTGAAATGCAATTTTCATTTCAAGTTCAGCAATGCGATCTTCTAAAATTTGTTGATTTTGCATAAAATTTCTCTAATTTTTAAAAAAATGTTGTGAATTTGGTCAATCCGATTTAACCTATTCGCTATTCCGTTTCTATTATAAAGGATCAAGCAAAATGTTGAAAATTCAAAAGCTTTCTCTTGCTGCACTTATGGTAAGTGCGGTCGTTTCAGGTTCTGTTTTTGCAGAAGATAAAGCAGCGCCAAGCGCAAGCGATGCGTCTTATGCTGTAGGTGCATTAATGGGTAACCAAGTAAAAGATTTAGTGGATGCTCAAAAAGAAGTGATTCAATACGACAATGCGCGTATTTTAGATGGCTTAAAAGATGCATTAGAAGGTAAAGTTGATGTTCGTAAAGACGAAAAAATTCAACAAACCTTAGATGGTATTCAAGAGCAATTAGTGTCTGCAGCAAAAGCAAAAGTAGAACAACAAGCGAAAGCCGCAAAAGAAGAAGGCGATAAATACCGCGCTGAATTTGCGAAAAAAGATGGCGTAAAAAGCACTAAAGATGGCTTACTTTACAAAATCACTGAAGCAGGTAAAGGTGATGCGATTAAAGCAACAGATACTGTGAAAGTACATTACACTGGTAAATTACCAGATGGTAAAGTATTTGATAGCTCTGTTGAACGTGGTCAACCGGTTGAATTTAAATTAAACCAAGTGATCAAAGGTTGGACTGAAGGTCTTCAGTTAGTGAAGAAAGGCGGTAAAATCGAATTAGTGATTCCACCTGAATTAGCTTATGGCAAACAAGGTGCAGGCGATTCAATTCCACCTGATGCAACACTTTACTTCGAAGTTGAAGTATTAGACGTTAACCCTAAAAAATAATCCTTAATTCAACCGCACTTTGTCCAAAGTGCGGTCATTTTCCCTACCAGATTTGAAAAATGATATTAACCGATAGACAACCTTTCACTGATGAAGATCGTGCTATTCTGATTTCCTATAAAGCAGTAGTTGATGGCGTGAGCGCGTTGATTGGCGAGCATTGTGAAATCGTATTGCACTCTTTGGAAGATATTGAGCATTCCGCCATTTGTATCGCCAATGGGCATAATACCAATCGCCAGGTAGGTTCCCCGATTACGGATTTAGCCCTGAAATCCTTGCGTAATATGCAAAGTGAGAGTGTGTCTAAGCCTTATTTCACGCGTGCGAAAGGCAATGTGTTGATGAAGTCCGTGACCATCGCTATTCGAAATGGCAAACAACGCATTATTGGTTTACTTTGTATCAATATTAATTTGGATGTGCCGGTTTCTCAATTTATGCAGGCCTTTATGCCAACGCAGGAACAAAATGAAACCTCTTCCGTCAATTTTGCAAGTTCAGTGGAAGAATTGGTGGCACAAACGGTAGAAAAAACCATTGAAGAAGTGAATGCAGATCGCTCGGTTTCGAATAATAATAAGAACCGTCAGATTGTGATTTCACTTTACGAAAAAGGCATTTTTGATATTAAAGATGCCATCAATTTAGTGGCTGATCGCCTCGCGATTTCTCGCCACACCGTGTATTTGTATATTCGTCAAATCAAACAAGAGCAAGAGTAATGAACTATGTTCTCGCCGTGAAAAGTCCCGTTTATGGAAAACAAGGGGCTTTTCTTGCCTATCAATTTGCCCAAGCTTTACTCGAAAAAGGGCATGCCATTAGCCAAATTTTCTTTTTCCAAGACGGTGTGAGTAATGGCAATGGCTTAGTTTATCCTACCAATGATGAGTTTAATCTGACGCAAGCTTGGCAAGCCTTTTCAGCGCAGCATCATATTCCTTTGCATTTATGTGTAGCCGCTTCACAACGTCGTGGCGTAGTGGATGCACTTACGGCAAAAGATACGGATCAAACGAATCTGGCAGAAGGTTTTGAGATTACAGGCTTAGGCGAGTTTATGGCGATGGCATTAAAAGCAGATCGGGTGGTGACATTATGAAGCTGGCATTCTTATTTCGTACCGCACCGCATGGAAACGCGATTTCTCGTGAAGGTTTAGATGCTTTGCTTGCTGCAACAGCATTTTGTGATGAAGAGGAAATCGGTGTCTTTTTTATCGATGATGGTGTATTAAATCTACTCGATGGACAAAATCCTGAGTTATTGTTACAAAAAGACTTTATTCGTACCTTTAAATTATTGGATTTATACGATATTGAACAGCGCTTTGTCTGCGCCGATTCGCTCGACCAATACCATTTGCAAACAGAACAACTCATTATTTCTGCTGAAAAAATTGACCGCACTTCGCTGATCAATAAACTCAGCCAAGCAGAAAAAGTGTTTACGTTTTAAGGAATATTATGCTTTATACCTTTTCTCAAGCTCATTATTCTGAGACTGAACTTCAACGTTATTTGACTGAAATCACGGAAAATGATGCGGTGGTTTTATGGCAAGATGGCGTGTTGCTAGCGGTAAAGTATGGGGAAATGTTTACTCAATGCAAAGGACAATGTTTTGTGTTGGAGCAGGATGTTTTAGCCCGAAATTTAACCGCACTTTTGCCAGAAAACAATCAAGTGCGGTCAATTTCATTAGCAGATTTGGTGGGTTTAACTGCTCAATATTCGCCTCAAATCGCCTTATAGCGGGCGTTCTTTAGGTAACAAGAGCGGTAATACCATAACAGAATAAAGCGCCAAACCTGCGGCCATTAAGCAGGTAATTTCTAATCCTCCTGCACGTAACCATTCGCCAAATCCCATATCATTTACTAGCGTTGCATAAAAGATCCCCGCTACGACGGTATAACAAAATCCAATTAGTACCGAAATTAATGCGATAGCTTTTACGTGATAACTCGCATAACGGTGAAATGCTGCCCAAAGTGTAATGAGAAAAGTCGGTACCGCAGCCACGATAAAGACGGTAATCGCTGAAGATTGAAATCCATCGGCATCATTGTTTGCGAACATTAGGCCAATAGTGCCAATAATTTGAATAATCAACGGTAAAAGAATAAATGCTTTAAGATATTTTTTCATGAGATGTCCAATTAATAGAAAAACGGAAGCATTGTATCAATCAAATGAAAGACAACCAATCTTTTCTCTATTCGGTTTTTATTACATCCACTAATGTGGGCTGAACGATTGAGGCATAATCTTGTGTATTGAGAATAATAGAGCGTTCTAACGTACCTGCATTAAACGCTAATTCATCATAACGAGACAGTAAGCTAGGATCGGCAATTAATAACAAATTAGGATGAAAGCTAAAAGGCGGAATTGCACCAAATACACAGTCAGTTAGGGTATCTACTTCTGCAGGACTAGCAAGCGAGGCTTTCGTGCCGCCTAAATAGGCTGCAACTTTGCTTAAATCAGATTGTTGATCAGCCGGCAATATAACTAACACTGCTTGTTTTACGCCATTTCCTTTCACTTTGCATACTAGAGCTTTTGCCCCTTGCCCTAATTCTGTACCACGAATTTTAGCCACTTCTTCTGATTTTCCTGCTGTGGGGTGTTCAACGACACGATAGCGTGCTTGATGTTTATCTAAAAGTGCGGTCAATTTTTCAAATGTTTTGACAGACATGCGGGTTCCTTCAATAACGATATTTTTAATGAGTTTAACAAAGGTTGATTTATGTGAAAATCAAAGAAAAATAATTAATCTTTTGGGGCGTATTTATTATGAGATAGACAAATACCTTTACGCCCCGTACTATGTTCCTTTTTATTTGGTATCGATTATGACTCGAATTAATCTTGTTCCGCCAGCGGAGCTTTGTGATCAGCATCTTTTAGCGGAGCATCGCGAATTAACCCGCATTCCTAACGCCGTGGCGAAAGGTAAATTTCATTTGAAAGGACAGCCTACGGAATATAAATTAGGGGAAGGGCATGTGCGCTTTTTCTTTAATAAATTGGCGTTTTTAAAGAAACGGTATGATGCATTGCATGCGGAATGTAAGGCGCGAGGCTTTAACGTGCAGTATATTTGGAATGAAACGTTACCCGATGATCCAAGTTTATGGTTGGACTATGAAGCCACAGAGGCGGCGTTACAGATTAATCGGGAACGTATTCAGGAAAGAATGCCATTAAAGGCGAGATTTACACCGCATCTTCCAAAGAGCGGTCAAAAATAAAGGAGTTTTCACTTATGAAAGGCAGTGAGAATATAAAAAAGGTGAGCATCGCTCACCTTATGAATTGTTTAATCTTTCAATTTAATAAAAAATGTACCACTAGGTATGATAGGCAAATAGTTTTTATGGAAATCCATAAAGGTTTTTTGTGGGTCTATGTCTTCAAAAAGTTTTGGGTAAAGTGCTTTTGCCATAAATTGAGCGGCTGCTAGATCACTTAGTGAGCGAGAAGCCGTATGATAAATACCGTAAACACGGTGGTTTTTAACTGCAGGTAAATCTTGCCACCCTGCACGGGTTAAGAAACCTTTTAGGCGTTTTTGTGCATCCTGTTCATTGATGTTTATTCCCATCGCCATCATTTCATCGTTAGTTTCATGCCCCATTTCTGTGCCAGAAATCATAATAACTTCAGGTTGTGCGGCAAGAAGTTGTTCTGGATTAATTGGTCCCCAATTTTCGACAAAAGGCGCGCTTACGTTATCCCCGCCAACAGTTTCAGCAATAGCACCCCACATATTTTTACCAAAGGTAAAGCTATATTCACTAGGACCTTTATTGCCAAATTCTACATAGATTTTAGGTTTAGGTAGGTTAGCCTCTTTTACACGTTTTTGAATATCAGTAATGCCTTGAGCATATTCATCTGCAATTTTATTTGCTCGTTCTTCGGTACCTGCAAGTTGCCCAAAAATCTTTGCGCTTTGGGTGTGTCGTTCTACACTTTGAGCATTAAAATCGACAACAATAATTGGAACGCCAGCTTGTTCTAACTTTGGTAGTTCGGAACCAATAGTTTGATATTGCCATTCTGCAAGAATCAATACATCAGGTTTTAATGCCAAGGTTTTTTCGGTTGAGAAAGTTCCTGTATTTACATTACCAATATCAGCAATATTTTTGAGTTCAGGCATTTTTTCAGAAAACAATGCCCAACTTCCTGGATTAAATTTTTCCCAAAATTCACGTGAGATACCTTTAACATATTTAAAATTTTCAACACCCGTAACAGCAATGTAATCAGGATAGTAAAAGCCTAACACGGCATTTTTTACGGGCACATCAACGTTAACTTCTCGTCCTAATACATCTTTGATTGTTTTTATTTCTGCTTGAGTAGTGATACCAAAAGTCAGTAATAGAACGGCCAAAATTAAACGAATTGTTGATTTTTTTTGCATATAAACTCCTGTCTGAATAAAACATCAGAATATTGCCATAAATAAGAATCATTATCAAATTTAGATGTTATAAAGTGATAATACAAGAAATGCTGTTGAAGGGTAAAATAGGCATATATCTAGAAAAAACATATTTCGCATTTAAAATTGGAAGTGCGGTCAAAACTTAGTAAGTTTTCACTTCTCCTTGAGTTGGACTAAAGGAGAAGTGAATGGGGTTAAATTATTTATATTCAACCACGATATCGCTTTCGCTGACGGTATCACCATAAACTGGCAATAAGGTTTTTTCATAAGCTTGTTTTAAACGCCCATCTTTGCCTAAGGTTTGGATTTCGTTATTTAACCAATTTAACAATTCAGGTGCATCTTTGCGAACAGCTGGTGCAATAACATCTTGATCGCCAAAGTTTTTTACGCCCACGGTATAACCTGGATTTTGTTTTGCCCAAGCGAATAAGAAGGTATTGTCATTAGATAATGCATCACCACGGCCATCACGTAAGGCTTCAAAGGTTTCGGTATTTTGTTCGAATTTCAATAACTTCACATCTGGATAGTTTTTGGTGAAGAAAATATCAGCAGTAGTGCCTTTATCCACGATCAAGGTTTTGCCTTTTAATTGTTCAAGATCAGTAATGACTGAGCCATCTTTTGATACGACACCGAGTGCTACTTTCATATATGGATTAGCAAAATCTACCACTTCTTTACGAGCAGGTGTCACAGTAAAGTTAGCTAAGATAATATCAACTTTCTTAGAAAGTAAGTATTCAGCACGGTTTGCGGCATCCACTAAAACAAATTCCACTTTGTTTTCATCACCTAATAAATCTTTACCGATCGCTTTACCAATTTCAACATCAAAGCCTTGGCTTTTACCTTGCGCATCTACATAACCAAATGGTGGTTTATCGCTAAATACACCAATGCGCACTTTGCCATCTTTTTGTATTTGCTCAAGGCTTGAAACCGTTTTTGCTCCGTCTTTAGCCGGTTCTTTATCATTACACGCGGTTAAGCCAAATGCTAATGTAGCTGTGGCGAAAAGTGCGGTCAATGTTTTAAATGTTTTCTTCATAGTTTGTCCCTCTCGGTTCATAATTTAAGATATTTAAGAATGTTTTCGCACGATCCGTGGTTGGATTCGTGAAGAAATCTTCCGGTTTTGCTTGTTCAATAATTTGCCCTTTATCCATAAACACAATGCGATTGGCTACTTGGCGGGCGAAGTTCATTTCGTGGGTAACGATGAGCATCGTCATACCGTCTTTAGCGAGGCCTAAAATTACATCAAGTACTTCACGTACCATTTCAGGGTCAAGGGCAGCGGTTACTTCATCGAACAGAATAATTTCAGGGTTCATGCATAGTGAACGCACAATAGCAATTCGCTGTTTTTGCCCACCTGATAATTCTCGCGGATAAGCATTTTTTCGGTCATATAGACCTACACGTTTAAGTAACTCATCGGCTTGTTTTTCAGCTTCTGCGCGATCGCGTTTTTGTACTTTTAAAGGGCCAAGTAAAATATTGTCAATCACTGATAAATGAGCGAATAGTTCATAACTTTGGAATACCATCCCAATGCGTTGGCGCGCTTTGACCCAAGGAATGTCTTTGCCTAATTCGCCTGCATTTTGCAGCAAAATCTGACCGCGCTTTATTTCCTCTAGCCCATTTAGGCAGCGTAAAAAAGTACTTTTACCACAACCCGATGGACCTAAAATAACGACAACTTCGCCTTTCTCTATAGAAAGATTGATGCCTTTGAGTGCTTCTACATCACCGTAATTTTTGACGAGGTTTTTAATTTCTAATAACGCCATGTGTTTTCCTAATAAAAATTAACTTTCCCAACGGGTTTCTAAATAACGGGAAAATAAGGATAGCGGGTAACAAATCACAAAATATAAACCGAAAATGACACCGTAAATCCAAAGCGCCGCCGATTGATTACTAAATAATGAATGCTCGATAATTTGTTGACCGACTTTAATCACTTCGACTACACCAATTAACATCGCCAAAGAGCTGGTTTTTACCATGCGAGTAAAGAGGTTAATAGCACTTGGTGTCACACGTTTTAAACTTTGCGGAAGTAAAATATACACAAAGGTTTGAAACGGCGTTAAACCTAAAGCGTAGGCGGATTCCACTTGATGTTTTTCAATGGAAGTTAATGCACCACGCACTAAATCGCCCATTTCTGCTGTTCCCCAGAAAATAAACACCAAAATACATACAGAAATGCCATCTAAGTGAATATCAAACCATTTTGCTAAACCGAAATAAGCGAGAAAAAGTAACGCTAATAATGGAATGATGCGTACAAATTCTAAATAAAAGCGACAAATGGCTTTGATAATGGGATTTCTGCTTGTCATGATTACGCCAAAAATCACACCTAAAATACAGGCGAAGAAGACAGAAACGAATGCAATTTCAGCCGTTACCCATAAACCGTTGAGCAAGCGTTCAATGTTGCTGCCTTGGAATAATAACTCAAGCCCCATATTTTGCTCTCCGAGTACGGCGTTCTAAGTAACTGATGAAAAGAGACATCGGTAATAGAATGATCAAATAAAACACCACTAATAAAAATAAGGCTTCATTGGTTTTGTAATCGAGCCCGATGACTTCTTTTGCGACAAACATGAGTTCAGCAACAGCAACGGCACTGATCACTGAGGTTTCTTTCATTAAGAATAAGCAATTTGCGCCAATTGCAGGTGTCGCAATCGCAAAGGCTTGTGGGAAAATGACATAGCGAAAAGCTTGATAAGGAGTTAGGCCGATACTTAAGGCTGATTCAATTTGTCCTTTTGATACCGCTTCCAAACCACCACGAAAGGCTTCTGCCATATAGCTTCCACCTAAAAATGCCAGGCCGATAATGCCGCAAGTAAAACCATCTAATTTCAGGCCAATTTTAGACAGCCCAAAATAGAGAAAAAATACTTGAATTAATAAAGGCGTATTACGAGAAAGCTCAATATAGCCTTTTACTAGCCAAGTTAATGATTTGACTTTGTAGGTGGTAATCACCGCACAAATCACACCAATCACCAGCGACAATAAAATGCCCCAAAAGGCGAGATGAAGCGTCATCAGCGTGGCATGAATAAAACGTGGTGTGACACTTAAAATATAATCCCAATTCATTTTTCATGATTTAATCGTTTGCGTGGCGATATAGTAAAAAATTTTTAATCGGTGAGAAAAGAATGGAAATTTATTACTTATAAAGAAATGTAATAAGAAGTGGGTTTTAAATAAAATAAGTGGCGGTGGGGAATGAAAAAACGGGGCTTTATTCAGCCCCGTCGTTGTTTATTTTAATCACGTTTTGCGATAAGTGCGGTTGGTTCTTCATCTGTTTTTGGTTCAGTCTGCTGTTCAGCTGGTTTGTCTTGAATAGACATGGCTGATTTTAAACTGTCCTGACGAATTTTTTCTGCAGCTTCTTTGTCACCAGCTTGTTCGAATACATAAGATGCCATCATGACATCATTTGGTTGAAGCTGAGTTGGGCAAGCAGTGACTTCTTTAAATGCTTCTGCTGCTTTAGCGAAATCGTTATTACGCACATAAAGATAGCCTAATGCACGATTGAGACAACAACGTTGGCTTTCATCCGCACGTTTTGCACGTTTTTCCACTAGTTTGAGCAGTTTGCTGTTATCTTCTGCTTGTAAACGAGTGATTTGCGTGCAAAGTTCAGGACTAATTGGGGTGTTATCACCCAATTTTTTCATGATTTCAAGCGTGAATTCATAAGCTGACTCATGATCGTTACAATCAATTAAACGCTGAATTAAAGCTGTTTTTAACTCTAAGTCATTGCGACGACGGCGTGGTTGAGCTTCCCACCATGCAAGCAGACCTTCAACGCCTTCTTCATTCATTTTTTCATCTAACAAGCCATTTTCTGTTTCTTGTTGAAGCGCTTTAAATTCTTCTGCTGAGAATAAGCCTGAACCTTCGATTAAATCTAAGATTTCATCTAAAGCTTGATAAGCTTTGGAGCGGCTATAAATTTCAGCAGCAAGTTTTAATACTTCTTTGTTGCGATCTGACATTTCAAGCAAACTGTCAACGGAACTGCGCGCAGCCGGTAATTTATTTTGTTGTAATAAAATACGGGTGCGAGCAATTTCGACAACTAGGTTATCTGAACCTGCAAGTTCAGTCGCCTCAATTAAATAACGGTTTGCGCTGAATTCATCACCGCGTTGCTGTGCAGCTTCAGCCGCTTTAATCAGATTTAATACTGGCTCTGCAGAATGTTTCGCATTTTTACCAATCAGTTTTTCTGCTTTGGCATAATCGCCTTCATTCATCTTCATCAAGCCTTCAAGGGTTTGACGCTGTGCTTTCACACGTTTACGGCGAGAGAACCAGTTATAGGTATTGCTACTTAAGCGGAAGAAACGGGTCACCAACCACTCTAACGAATAAATCACTGCAAGCGTGACCACAAAGAGAATCACTAATGTGGTGAGTGACATTTCATATACGGTGTTTGCCGTTTCAACTCTGACATAACCTTGCTGACCGGAGAGGTAAGGCCCTGCAATCAATCCGGCAAGTAAGGCGATCATTAAAAAGAGAACTCTAAACATTATCTATCCTTATTGTTGGGGTTCAGTTGCCGGTTGTGCAGCTGGTGCTTCAGCGGGTTTTTCTTCAGCTTTTGGCTCTTCCGCTTTCGCTTCAGGTGCTGGTTTTACTTCTTCTTTTCTTGGTGAATTATCAACCGCTTTTTCTGCTTCAATTTCCACTTTCTGCACATCTAAAGGTGTACGATTTAAGTACTTATCAAGCATACTTAAGCTTTGTAATTGGCTTGGCACATCCACATAGATGGATACTTCAGATAATTCATCCACTGATTTTAAGAAACTTTGAGTCACTTCAGCATTGGTATCAAAATAACTACGAATCCAAGATGCAACAGCTTCTAAAGATTGTTTATAAAGTTCGTTTTGCTGACGAGGCACTGCCATAATCGCTAATTGTAAGCGTAAACGAATGTTTTCACGCAAATAGATATCTTGGTTTGGCGCTAATAATTCTTTGCGATCCGCACCATGTTTCGGTGAAATACGAATAAAGTGATTTAGGAATGAGGTTGCACTTTTTTCTGCATTTTCCGCCCAGTCAGACAGGGAATCAGATAATTTTGTTGCATTTTGATCATCACCGAAATTCACATCTAATACCGGTAATTCATCAACCGTATTGGCTAATTGCGATAATTTTTGCATGACCGCATTTTGATCCACGCCAGCTACGGAGAGAAGTTGTTTCAGATCTTGATTGATTGCACTACGAATAGCTGCTGATTGTGAGTTATTCACTTTAGCAAGAGTTTCATCAGCGAGTTTTAAGAGTGAAACCGCTGTATCCACATCATTATCTAACACTAATTTACGCAATGCATTGTTGAGCAAGAAATCTGCTTCTGAGAATAACCAATCAGTAGGCTGTTGAGCATTAGCTTGTGCGCTCACTTTATTGATTTGTGATTGTAAGCCAACTAACTCATGTGATTTGGCATTGATTAGCTCTTCTACTTGCGCAATTTTGTTTTGCGTTGCTTTATTCGCAGACTCTAACTGAGCAAGCTGTGTAGTATCAAATTTTACTTCTTGAGCAGGTGCTGAAACCACGGTTTTATTATTGATTTGAGCTTCAAGTGCGGTCAATTTTTGTTGGAATTCATCCACCTGTTGTTGGCCAAAATAATAACCTGCACCACCCACGCCAAGTGCAATGAGAATAGCCAATAAACTTAATCCAGTACCACTTTTCTTCACAACGGTTTGTGTACGTGGCGCAACAGGCTCGCGATCTTCAGTTTGAATTTCCACTGCATCTGTTTCTTGGATTTCATCTGTCGTTTCAGGGGTTAATTTCTCTTTCGCCATATCTTTTCCTTAGTGAGAAAGGGGAGTTACTTCATTAAGTAAGGTATTAAGTAAACTTTGATTGTCCGCACCAGCGGAAACCACCACATTATGCCAACCTTGTTGTATTGCGACATCCGCAATGCGTTGACTTACCGTGACTAAACAGCAATTTTTTAGCCAATTTTGTTCATTTTCAGGCACAAATTTGATTAACGCCTGCAAAATTTCAAGGCTTGTGACCACAAGGGTTTGCACACCAGAACGAATACAAATACTGGTTTGCTCTTCGTTATTATAACTAATCGGCGTGCGTTGGTAACATTCGACTGTCTCAACAGTTGCACCGCGTAGTGTGGTCTGTTCACGTAGTAATTCTCGTCCACCGTTGCCACGTAAAATTAACAAGTTTTTATCTGTTAATTTTGCCATTTGCGGTAAATTTAATACACCTTCAGTATTTTCCGATGTAATTGGATAACGAACAGTGCATTCAGTTTGACAGGAAAAATGCTGCGCCGTTCTATGTCCAACTGTAAAGTATTGTAAATCTTGACGCCAGCTAAAGCCAATATCTTTCAGGGTTTTATCCGCAAAATCGACAGTACTTTTTGAAACCAAAAACACATAATCACCACTTTTTAGCTGATTAAGTTTCGTCGGTAATTGAGCCAACTCAGCACCCGCTTCAATAGAAAGTAAAGGCAAATGCAAGGCAACCACACCGGCTTGATTCAGCTGGTCAACTAGGGCTTTTCCTCGTTCATCCGGGCGAGTAACTAGTACGGCCATGGTGATTTCCTATGCTGAGTAAATCTTCGCCAGAATCTTATCTGCGCCCTGTGCTAGAAGTTGTTCAGCAATGGTCACGCCTAATGCTTCGGCATTTTCAACCGCACTTTTACCTTCCGCACGAATAATCGCAGAGCCATCAGTTTCTCCGACGAGTGCTCGTAAGAAAACTTCACCATCTTGCTCAATAGCATAACCACCGATTGGTACTTGGCAGCCGCCTTGTAAGCGGGTATTCATTGCACGCTCAGCTAAAACACAAGTCGTCGTGGTGGCATCTGAAAGTGGAGCAAGTAATGCTTTTACTTCTTCATCATCAACACGGCACTCAATGCCTACCGCGCCTTGTCCGGCAGCCGGTAACGACTGTTCTACTTCAATAAATGAGGCAATACGTTCCGCTAGCCCTAAACGAATTAAGCCAGCTGAGGCTAAAATAATGGCATCGTATTCGCCATTGTCTAATTTACTTAATCGGGTTCCTACATTGCCACGTAAGGAGCGGATATCAAGATCAGGGCGTAATTGTTTTAATTGGCATTGACGACGCAAGCTTGATGTTCCAACAATAGCATCTTGTGGCAATTCATCTAATGAACGGTATGTATTAGACACGAAAGCATCACGTGGATCCTCACGTTTACAGATCACACTTAAGCCTAGACCTTCAGGAAATTCCATAGGCACATCTTTCATTGAATGGACGGCAATATCAGCACGTTTTTCAAGTAAAGCGTTTTCTAACTCTTTAACAAATAAGCCTTTTCCACCAATTTTAGCTAAAGGAGAATCTAAGATTACATCACCTTTTGTCACCATCGGAACTAATTCAACAGAAAGTGTTGGGTGAAATTTTTCTAATTGATCTTTTACAAAATTCGCCTGCCAAAGCGCTAAAGGGCTTTGACGGGTCGCAATTTTTAAGGTTTTAAGTGCTGCCATAAATACCGCTGATTTTAAATAGAAATATGGCCTATGCTACCATTTTTAGGGCAAAAAGTCAGATCATTTAAATTTTTGATTTCCGACTAGGTAAGTGGTACATTAACGCCAATTATTTGGTCATAGGTAGGAAGCCTTGAAATACGATTTCACTCAAGCCCGAAAATGTATTGAAACATTAGACAAGCGTCGTTTTGATCGAGCATTATTGGGCTCAGGTGATGCATTCCGACACATCGTCTCTTTAGTGCCGCTGTTGTTGCATCTTAATCATCCTGCTCTGCCGGGTTATGTGGAAGATGCCCCAGCAGGCATTGCCGATTTTACTCTTTCCAATTATCAGCAAAATTTTCTCTCAAAAGAACATCCCGAACTTGTCGAAGACGTGCAAAGTGCGGTCAATTCTGATGCTGTTTTTGCACCGATCTTCGGTATTTATGTGATGGGGAGTTTTGGCTCCATTAGCCAAACTTCAGCTTCGGATTTGGATATTTGGATCTGCCATCAAGATGATTTATCTGAACAAGATCAGCAGCGCTTAGCGGAAAAAACGAAGAAAATCACTCAATGGGCATCCACATTTCATGTGGAAATGCATTTTTATTTGATGACGCAAAAACGTTTCCGTAATGAGCGTTATTCCGATCCATTAACTAAAGAAAACAGCGGTTCTGCTCAATATATGTTGTTATTGGAAGAATTTTATCGTTCTGCTGTACGCCTTTCGGGTAAACCATTATTGTGGCTCCACTTGTGGGTGGAAGATGAAAAACAATATGAAGCTGAAGTTGCGCGTTTAGTCGCGGCTGGTGAGCTTAATCCAAATGATTGGGTGGATTTTGGTGGATTGGGGCAATTCTCTGCCAGTGAATATTTCGGTGCGAGTTTATGGCAACTTTATAAAGG
>JABZOY010000059.1:0-10119 GCA_015255025.1 Haemophilus sp. | reverse complement strand
GGAATATACTGTTTTAATCAATTCTTCTAGTAGACCTGATTCCTATATTGTTATTGGGAAAGATTATGTCATTGTGTACTTTTTAGATGATAATCTTAATGAGGTTTTATCATATGAATTTAAATTTAGTAAATTAACAACTGATAAATTATTTTTATCTTTTATTACATCTAAAAAATATGGGGTAGGTAAGGCTCCTATTATTATACATCAATTTAAAATTTTAGAGGATGGACACGTTTTTTCAGAAAGAATGGACTATGAGTCTAATATTGTTGATAGTTATGAGGTTATTATAAATACTAATTCTAATTATTATAATTATCCTAAGTTTGGATGCTATGAGGAGTTCCTAAAGTTGGATCGATATTTTGATAGTTGGTAATTAGCGTGTTAAGAAATAAAGCCTAGATAATCTGGGTTTTATTTGAGGTTATATGGGCTATTATAGTTCATTAATGATAAATTGCGGTCAATTTTCAAAGGGTTTTAAAACCTCTCAAAAACTGACCGCACTTTTGTATTAAAAATATTAGTTTATAGAATTTTAAAACAAGTTTTGATATCATATCGCAGATTTATCAATAACTTAATCTCTGAAGTATAATGAAGAACTTATCTCGCTCTTTTCTTTCTAGTTTATTATTTATTTCCTCTTTCGCGTTGGCGGCGCCAAGCTCACCAAATGCAGATGTAGAAAAACAAATCGATGCCAAACAACAGAGGCAACAAGCTGAACAAGATGCGGCTATTTTAGCCCAGCAAACGCAATCCGCGAATGTGCGTTTAGAGGGTGAAAAAGAAGCCTCTCGTGGCTTTCCACAGAATGAAGCACAATGTTTTCCTATCAATCAATTGGTGCTGACCGATTATCAAGCTGAAGAAGAAAATTCATCAGCTTCTTCTCTTAAATTAATCCAACCAAGCCAATTCTCTTGGGTATTAAAGTCAGTTTATGCTGAGCGTGATTTTGCGCTGCCTGCTTGTATTGGCTCTGAGGGGATTAATGTATTACTTCGTCGTATTCAAAATCGTTTAATTGATTTTGGTTATGTCACCACGCGCGTGGTGGGGGAGCCGCAGGATTTGCGTTCAGGCGTGTTAGTTTTAACGGTGATACCAGGTAAAGTAGGTCGTATTCAATTACAAGACCAAAGTGCGATTCCGTTTGCCACCCGTGGTACCTTATGGTTTGCCATGCCAATGGCGCAGGGGGATATATTAAATATTCGCAATATTGAACAAGGTTTAGAAAACTTAAAACGTGTACCGAGTGCCGATGCGAATATGGAGCTTGTGCCAACGGATGCAGTAGGTGAAACAGACGTTGTGATTGCTTATAAGCAAAGCTTACCTTTTCATTTAACCTTGGGATTAGATGACTCAGGCAGTAAATCTACGGGTCGCTTACAGGGCTCAGCGACGTTTTCCTGGGATAATGTGTTAACACTTAATGATATGTTCTATATCAGCGGTACACGTAGCTTTAAACGTAATAGCGATGATGCTGAAGGCGATTATGGCAGTAAAAATGTCAGTCTCTATTATTCCATTCCTTGGAAGAACTATCTCTTAACGCTTTCCGGTTCAAAATATTCTTATCACCAAACGGTAGCAGGCGCGTTTGAGTCTTACACCTATTCTGGTGAAAGCCAACAAATGAAAGCGAACTTAAGTCGCTTATTATCTCGTGGAAGTCTCCATAAAACCTATGTGAATGCCGCGTTATGGACGAAAAAATCGCATAACTACATCAATGACACCGAAATTGAAGTGCAACGTCGTCGTACCGCTGGTTGGGAAGTGGGACTTAATCACACCCAATACATTGGCGAAACAGTGTTACAACTGTTTGCGAACTATAAACGTGGTACGGGTGGGAATAAAGCCTTACCTGCTCCGGAAGAGGAATTTGGTGAAGGCACTTCTCGCATGCAGATTTTTACTGCAGGCATTGATTTTACCTATCCTTTCACTATCGGCAATCAACCTTTCCGCTTTAACACCAGCTGGAGTGGACAATGGAACGGTACACCTTTAACACAACAAGATAAATTTAGTATTGGTGGTCGTTATACCGTGCGAGGGTTTGATGGCGAGCTATCACTTTCTGGTGAAAAAGGTTGGTTATGGCGAAATGAGTTGGGTTGGGATATTGCCAATAAAGGACATGAGCTTTATTTAGGGATTGACCGAGGTAAGGTGCATTCTAGTCAAGAAGAGCTTCAAATTGGTGATAGCTTAATGGGTGGTGCAATTGGACTTCGCGGTAAATTATGGGGCATTAACTATGATTATTTTGTGGGCGTCCCAATTAAAAAACCGGAAGGATTTAGAACCAGTCATGTGACAACCGGATTTAATGTGAGCTACCGTTTTTAATGCTCACACTTTTAGATGAATAAATTGATTAAAACCAAACAGAATTTAAAACTTTAAAGGAAATTAAAAAATGAATAAACGTCATTATAAAGTGATTTTTAGCCGTGTATTAAACCAGCTTGTGGTGGTCTCTGAGTTGGCAAAATCTCAAGGTAAAGCGCAAAGTGAAAATGTGAGCTCAGAACAAGAAAAAACAGGATTGTTTTCAACCGCACTTTCACTTAATCCTATTCATTTTAGCTTAATGTTGGCATTAGGCTTTGTCTTCTTATCGCCTTCTGTTTATGCAGAGGATATGGCAATTCGTGCAGATAAATCTGCACCGGGTAATCAACAACCTACCGTACTTCAAACCGGCAATGGTTTACCGCAGGTAAATATTCAAACACCAAGCGCTGGTGGCGTATCACGTAACCAATATTCACAATTTGATGTGGCAGAGAAGGGCGCTGTGCTAAACAATGCTCGTAAAGCGGCACAAACGCAAATGGCGGGTTGGGTGCAAGGTAACCCGAATCTTGCTCGTGGTGAAGCCAAAGTCATTCTTAATGAGGTAAATTCAGCGAATCCAAGCCGTTTAAAAGGTTATGTGGAAGTCGCAGGCAAAAAAGCAGATGTGGTGATTGCCAACCCAAGTGGTATCCAATGTGATGGCTGTGGTGTAATTAATGCGGGGCGTACAACGCTGACAACAGGTAAAACAGAAGTAGAAAATGGCGAGTTGAAAGGCTATCGTGTAAAAGGCGGTAAGGTGACTGTTGGCCAAAAAGGCATGGATAACAGCCAATCTGATTACACCGATATTATCGCTGATAAAGCCGAAATTAAAGGTGGGGTTTGGTCGAAGAAAGGCATTAAAGTTACCACGGGTAAAAACAACGTTGACCGCACCAATGATTCAGTTGTGTACGTGGGGGATAAAAACACCGACAACACTGACCGCACTTCAGACACTCAAAGTGAAAACCAAAGCTACAGTGTGGATGTGAGCCAATTAGGTGGGATGTATGCTGAAAAAATCCATTTAGTGGATAACGGTCAAGGTCTTGGTGTACGCAATGCGGGGCACATTGGTGCATCTGCTGGAAACGTGAAAATTGATAGCCAAGGACGCATTATTAATGAAGGGGTGATTAGCGCAACTCACCAAGCTGATCTTAATGCAGAAAAGGTTATTGAAAATAAAGGTAAAATTGAAACAAAACTGGGTGGTGTTGCATTGCGCTCACAAACTCGAGTAGAGCAGCATGGTTCAATTGTTTCACATCAAGGGGGGAGCTTTGTTCAAGCTAAGGATAAAGTTACTCAAACCGGTGAAACTGTTGCTAAGGGCGATATTCAGTATCAGGCGAAAAATATTGAAGTAAAAAGTGGTGCTTTAGTTGCTGCTGGCGTTAATTTCCAAGAACAAGATGGAAAAACAATTCGTACTCTAGATGAAAGTAATTTAAATAGTAGCCGAATTACCTTAAGAGCCGATAATAAATTAGCATCTCATGGTAAGAATATTTCAACGGGTAAAATGCTTGTTGAGGCTAATGAGGTTAATTTAGAAGATAGTCAGGTTGTTGGGCATGATGTTGATATTTCATCAAAACAGGCTGATTTGAATATTGATAAAGCAAATATTTACGCAACAGAGAAACTCAATTTATTTACTCCTAAACAGCTTTCTACTAAAGGAGGTCACATCAATGCTAATTTGATTACTACTCAGCAGCGAGATTTAAATAATCAAGGTGGTAATTGGGTTCAGCGAGGTGCAAGTGATTTGGTGATTCATGCAGAACAAATGAATAATCAAAATGGTGGAATTGGTACACAAGGTCGTTTATTGATTAAGGCAGGCGTTCTAAATAATCAACAAGGTCAACTAGTTAGTCGTGATGAACTACAAATCCATTCGACAAGTATTATTAATACGGAAGGGAAAATTATCTCTGGTAAAAATCAATATATTGAATCAATAAAATTAGATAATCAACAGGGAGTTATTTCTTCTCAATCTAGTCAACAACTTCAAATTCAGCAGCATATAAATAATAGAGAAGGACGTATTAGCGGTGCGGATATGAATATTCGTTCACACTCTCTTGATAATCAAGAGGGAGTATTACTTTCTTCAGGTGGTTTCGTGGCAAATATTACATCTGTACTAAATAATGCACAAGGTATTATTAAAGGTACAGAGAATTCAGAGATTAATGCGCAAGAAATTAATAATAATGGTGGCTTGATTTATACTGCTAAAGGTGGGCAAGTTAAGGTTGTAAAAGGCATTAATAATCAAAATAATGGGAGAATCATTAGTTTATCTAATATTTCTATTCAATCTAGTGAGTTGGATAACAGAGGCGGAGTGATTCAAGTTGCTGAACAGCTGAGTTTATCTGTTCCGAAAATTTTAAATAATAAAATAGGGGAGTCAGGCTCTTTCATTCAAGCGAATAAGTTAACGATTAATACAGAAAGTATTAATAACCAGGGTACGATTGATTCATCGAATAAGCTTATTCACCAAGGGATTTCTGCTAGCTCATTAACATTGAATGCTCAATCAGTTAATAATGCGGAAGGGGGAATTTATGTACAAAATAATGCACAGTTTAACATTGCTCAATCTTTAAATAATCAAAAGGGGGATATATTAAGTTGGAGGGATGCATTCGTTAAAGGTGATAATCTTGCTATTAATAATGATAGTGGCCGTCTTCAAGCAGGCAATATCCTTAATATCAATTCTTATTCAATTACAGAAAATGGGCATTTGGAAGCTGACAAGATTCGCTTAAATCTGCAAAGTAATTTTAATACTAAGCGTGATATTAATGCTGGTACAGAATTAACGATCAATACCTTCGGTAATATTACTAATAATCACAAGCTTTCTGCTGAAAAGCATTTGAATTTAAATGCTCAGAATATGGATAATCAAAAAAATGGTCGATTGAGTAGTGTAGAAACAAGGGTAACAGCTAAGGGTAAGGTAACTAACAGAGGATTAATTAATTCTTTCTCTGATGCTGATGATAGTAAAACTGTTATAAAAGCAACACATATTGATAATGTAGGCAGCGGTCGAATTTATGGTGATCATGTCGCACTTCAGGCTGATAAAATTGAAAATCGCGATGAGCAAAATACAAGTGGCGAGATAAATTCAGCCACGATAGCTGGACGTCAGAAAGTTGTACTTGCTGGAAAAGAAATTATTAACGATACAACTATATACGAAAAAGATAAGAAGGGTGGCTCTACTATTTATAGTGGGGGGAGAATAGAGTTCGGTGCCCGTTTAAATGCAAACGATGAGGCTAACGGAAAAGCTGATGTGCTTCGTAATAAGAGTAGTATTATTGAAGCTGAGGGTGGGATCGGGCTTAAAAATGTTAAACAAACTTTTAATACAAATGAACATTTTGATACTACTATGATGGAGTACCCGGATGAAGGGAATAAAAATGAAGTCAAATATGTTATGGTAGGTGCGCATAGTACGGACTTTAATGTCGGTGGTAAAGTGAAAGAGGATCGTTTTGATCACCGTCGTATACCAGGTAAAAATAAACCAGGAGTTTATGATCTTGTCTGGAAGAAAGATCTTAACCGCAAACTTACAAATGATGAACTTGAAGCAGGGTATATTCCACAAGCAAATCAAAACACTTGTGCAAAATCAGACCCATCACTTTGTTATGTTAAACCTACTACTCTTTATGATAGCGCTTATGGTATTTGGAAGCGTTTTGGTGTTGAGGCGCCAAAAGATGCACCGAGTCTTGAGAATTTACCAGGTATTCGTTCTGAGCCAGTAAAACCAAGAGCATTAAAAAATTTCCAAGTTAGAAATCAGAGACGTAAAGCTCAATATGATGAAGCTATGGCTAAATATGATGCGGAAATGCTTGCTTATAAGAAAGAAGTTGTTGCTTATAATGAGGCCGTGAAGCCTTATATTAATTGGGTTAATAAAAATAAAGAAGCATTTGTTGAATTAAATAATCGTATTCAAGAAAACAACAATAGTCTTCCTGAGCATTATCGTAATCGTTGGATTATGCAAGTAAAAGAAGAAAAGGTCATCAAAAGTACGGTAAAAACATCCTTGCCGGGGCAAATTCTTGCAGGAGGGGATATTGAGATAGGAGATAGTTATTTTGAAAATGATAAAAGTACAGTTATTTCTGGTGGATTAATTAGTAAAGAAAATGGTGAATTAAAAAATTTAGATAAAAAAGGGATTGAATCTCATCAACTTTATGGTACTGCGAAATGGGAACATCCAAGATGGAGAGGTAGAGTTAAAGGCTGGCGTTGGTATGGTGAAAACTATAATGATGTAATTAAACGCCGGGAAGAAAATCATACGTTTGATATGAATATTTTCACTGAATTATCAAATGCCAATAAAAATACTGATAATCCGTTTTATGTAGATCAACGTAATCATCTGGTGAAACAGGGTAATGATGTTGAGTTAAATAATTTAGGCAAAATTAATGTGCAAAATGTAGGCAAACCAGCACTTTTACAGCAAATTGAGAGTCAATTAAACACGAACATTGAAATTCGAACAATACAGCCTGATACTCGTTTACCAACACAAAGCTTGTATAAAATCAATCCGAATGTGGATAGCCATTTTATAATTGAAACCGATCCAGATTTTACCAATAAAAATCGCTGGTTAAGTTCTGATTATATGCTTAAAGCTTTGCGTAATGATCCACAAAATATGCTTAAACGTTTAGGTGATGGTTATTATGAGCAACGTTTAGTGCGTGAGCAAATGAACCGTTTAACTGGGCGACATTTTAGTGGGAATAATCGTACTTTTACAGAGCAATACAAAGCTTTAATGGATGCCGGTATCACTTTTGCACAAAAATTTAATCTTGCGGTAGGGGTGAGTTTAACACCCGCGCAAGTGGCACAGCTTACATCCGATATTGTGTGGATAGAAAAGCAAACCGTGATACTTCCTAGTGGTAAGAAAGTAGAGGCGTTAGTTCCTCGTGTTTATGCAGTAGTGAAAAAAGGCGATGTAGATGGTAATGGTACTTTGATTTCTGCTGAGAAAGTATATGTTAAAGGTAGTGAGTTAAGCAACCAAGGTACTATTGCGGGCAAACAATTTACCCAAATTAATACAGAAAGCTTAATAAATGCTGGTAAGTTAGCTGGTGGGGTGTTGAATGCAACTGTCGCAGGTAATTTAGATAACATTGGCGGGGTATTAGAAGCTGATCGTGCAATGATTTTAAATATTGGTGGTGACTTTAGCCATCGTTCCACCATGCAAACTAATGAAATCCAAGCTAACGGTTTAACTCGTATAGAAACTAATCTAGATCGTAAAGCACTGTTACATGTGAAAGGTAAAGATGGCTTATTAAGTGTGCGAGCTAATAATATTAACCTTGAAGGTGCAGATGTGTTAAATGACGGAAGTGGCTTAACACTCTTAAATTCAAAAAATAACTTAAATCTAACTTCACTTTCAGTAGGCTTTGATGAAAAACTAGGCAATGCTAATAGTTACCGCAATGAATCCGTACACGAAGCCGTAGTAAGCCAAGTGAAAGGCAAAGGCAATGTCTTGCTAACGGGTAAAAATATTTTATCCGAAGGTGCACAGCTGGAGAGTGAAGCGAAGTTGATGGCTATCGCGGAAAACGACCTTGTGCTGAATGGTGCAAAAGAAAGCCGTGATTTTGAAGAGTTTCACAAAACGAAAAGCGGAAGTGTGGCGAAGGTGACCAAAACCAGTCTTGACCAACAACAATCCGTTACTCAAGTTGGCACTCAGGTGAGTGGTAAAGACGTGGTGCTTTCAGCAGGTCATGATGTGAAGGCGAAAGGCATTCAGGCTATTGCGGAGGATAATCTCCATGTTCAGGCTGGACATGATGTTGATATTGCAGCGGATACCAATCATTTTAAAAATAAGCGCGTGGAAACCAAGAAAACGTCAGGGGTATTCACAGGCGGCGGTATCGGCATTACCTTTGGCTCCAAATCAGAAAAACACGATTATGAAACGGAAGGTTGGACACAATCAGATGCACGTAGCACGCTAGGTTCAATGAATGACAATATCAGGGTGAGTGCGGGTAATCATACAAATGTTCTTGGTACGGATATGATTACACCACGCACGAATCGCATTGATATTGAGGGTGCAAGTGTTAAGGTGGAAGCTGGAAAAGATATTATTGAAAGTAAAGAGGGGCATGAGTATAAACAGGCAGGACTGACGATAGCCGTTACATCACCGGTTGTAAGCACAGCACAATCGATGGGACACAGTATTAAGCGTAGTCGTGAAGTTAAAAATGAGAAACTGAAACAACTTCATCAAATGAAAGCAGCTTATGACAGTCTTGAATTAGCTCAAAATGCAGCAAATGTTGCAAACACGGTTTCCAACTTAGGCAATATGACGGCAGGTAATGTCTCTAATCCGAGTATTAAAGTCTCTATTAGCGTAGGTGCAAGCAAATCTACCCAAACAAGTGAAAGTAAAACAATCACTCATAGTGGTAGTGAGCTGAATGCTGGCACAGTGAATTTAACCAGCCGAAAAGGTGATGTTGATGTGTTGGGCTCAACGTTAAATGCAAAACGTTTAGAACTTGATGTAGCTAAGGATTTAAACGTGGAGTCAGTACAAGACACTTACCATAACCGTAGTGAGAATAAAAACACAGGTTGGAGTGTGGGCGTATTTGCCGGAGCTAATGGCAATAGTTATGGCATTGGTGTAGAAGGTTCTGTTCAAGTTGGTAAAGGGCATGAGAATAGCGATAGCGTGAGACAACGTAATAGTTATCTGAATGCTGAAGAAACAGTGATTAAAACCGGTAAAGATGCCAATTTCAAAGGTGCCGTTGTTAAAACAGACCATTTAGAGGCGGATATTCAAGGCAATCTTAATTTAGAAAGCCGCCAAGACAGCAATCACTACGACAGCAAACAAACGCAAGCCGGTGCGGGCTTTAGTGTGGCAATTTATGGCAGTGGCTCAAGTGCTTCAGCGAACTATTCTCAAAACAAAGTGAAAGTGAACTATGCCCAAGTGGAAGAGCAAACGGGCTTCCATGTGGGCAAAGGTGGAATGGATGTTAAGGTTGCGGGGAATACGCATCTTGCGGGCTCTGTGATTGATAGTGAAGCTGACCAAGATAAGAACCACTTCAAAACAAAATCGCTCACTCACACGGATATTGAGAACCGCAGTGAGGTTGAAGTGAAAAGCGTGAGTGCGGGGCTTTCAACGGATATGGCACAGAATGCTAAAAATGCGATGGCTGCCGCGGCGAGTGCTTTAGGGAATAAACATGAAAGTGCTACAAGTCAAACGCAATCAGCGATAGGGTCTAATATTCAAATTAACACCGAAACACCGGAAAATCTGACCGCACTTTCCAGAGATACACAAAATGCCAATCATAAAGTGAAAGCCTTTGACCATAACGAAGTGAAAGAGCAGCAAGAAGCAGCACAAGTAGCAGGTGAGTTATTTGCAAAAGTCACGGGTGACCTTGCGAAAAAATTTGAATTTGAAGACGGCAGCAAAGAGAAGATTGCGATGCATGCCCTTGCAGGTGCATTGGCAGCGAAGATGTCAGATGGCAATGTGGCGACAGGTGCAGCAGCGGGAGCGGGTTCAGAATGGTTGAACACGTATGTTACAGATTACTTAAATGAACAAGCGAAAGACCTCAAGCTAGATGC
>JABZOY010000058.1:869-10175 GCA_015255025.1 Haemophilus sp. | reverse complement strand
GAGAATACCAATGGTCCGATTGGTGATTGCCATTGGAAAGCTACACCAGTCGATGCACGGATTCGACCTGCTTTGCTGTAATCAGGTAATGTTGCATAAACAGGAGATGATTTTAAGCCTTCTTTATCTGATTTCCATTTTGTATTCCAAACACTCGCAGCATCAACGAAAAATGAGGTTCTTACGCTATTTTGGCTTTTATCTCCAACAAATGGGGTTGGAACAATAAGTTCCACGCTTGCTGTAGCCATCGCGTTACCACCAACGACATCAGTACTTTGATACCATTGGCCATATTTGTCTTGATAAATCGCATTAGGACCTACTGCACCATAAGCAAAACCACGTAATGAACCGATACCACCCGCCGTATAAAGTTGATAGAACGGTACACGTTTACCACCTAAGCCATTTGCATAAGAAGCAGTTGCTTTTCCAGATAATACCCAGCGATGATCACGATCTAATGGGTAGAAACCTTGAAGATCAGCACTTAATTTATAATATTTATTATCAGATCCTGGAATGGTGACACGGCCACCTAAACTTGCTTTCACACCTTTAGTTGGGAAATAGCCACGGTTTAGGCTGTTGTAATTCCAACCAAATGAGAAATCAAAATCATTAGTTTTGATTGAGTTTCCAGTCAAATTCATTGACTTCATGTATAAATCACGGTTGTATTCATACGCGAAGTTACTGATTTTATTATAAGTATAACCTAATCCCACGTAATATGAGTTATTCTCATTAACTGGGAATCCTAATGTGACATTACCACCGTAAGTTGTACGTTTATAGGTTGATAAAGTATCACTTTTCGAGTTATCGTAAGTTTCATAGAATACGTTTCCACCTAAACTTACTCCATCTTTAGTAAAGTATGGTTCTGTATAACCCAAGTTTACACTTGTACCGTAGTCATTACGTGTACCTGCTAAACTTACCGCTGCACCTGTTCCCAAGAAATTGTCTTGTTTCACACTTGCTTGATAGCTGATACCACTTTCTGTACCATAACCGATACCAAAGTTAATACTACCGGTATTACGTTCTCTTACTTTATATACGACATCGACTTCATCATTAGAACCTTGAATTGGTTCAACACGATTTTCTACACTCTCAAAGAAACCCGTTCTATCTAAACGTACTTTACCTAACTCAACTAATTGAGAGTTATACCAAGTACCTTCTTGCTGGCGCATTTCTTGACGCAATGTGCTATCTGCAGAAACCGTATTACCTTCAAAACGAACTTGACGTACAGATAAACGACGTCCCGCATCAACCACAAAGGTTAATGCTAATGTTTTATTCGCATCATCGAAAGTTGGTACAGTATTCACTGTTGCACTACCGTAACCACGTTCACCTAATTTATCTTTAATTAAGCTTTCAACATTTTGCACATCCGCACGACTGAATGTATCATTTAAGTGAAGTTCACCTAATAATGGTTGTAATTCATCAGCCATACCACCTAAGTTACCGACGATACGAGCAGAACTTAAATTGTATTTTTCACCTTCACTTACATCAATAGTGACATCTGCTTTTGTATGTTCTTCATTCAACTGAACATCTGTTTTTGTCACTCTTGCTTTTGCATAACCATTATTTTGGTAATAGTCTTGGATAGCTTGAATATCTTTATCAAATTGAGAACCATCAAACTTATTACCCCAAAGTTTCCACCAAGAATCAGGTTGAAGTTCCATTTGTTCTTGTAACTTACTGCTAGAAATCGCTTCATTTCCATTAAAAGTAACAGAACGAAGTTTTGCCGTATCATCTTCATCAATTTGAAGGGTAATTTCTGCACGGTTATTTGGTAAAGTTGTCACAATTGGTTCAACTTTCGCATTATAACGGCCTACACTCTTATAATGTTCTCTTAAGGTTTTCGCAAACTCTTCTAATTTCGCACGATTTAAGACATCACCACTTTTGAAACCATTTGCATCAAGGTTTTGTTTTAATGCTTCTGTTGGAATAACTGAGTTACCTTTAATATTCACTTCAGAAATAATTGGTTTCGCAATAACGCTCACAACTAATGCGTCGCCATCTTGGAAAGCTTTAACATCATCAAACTGTCCACTTACGAATAATGAACGTACAATATTGGCTACATCTTTATCCGTTACACGCTGACCACTACGAACAGGAAGACTTGCTAGAATTTGCTGTTCTAAGTCTCCTTGAGCACCGTCAACACGAATGTCTTTTGCTACAAATGGTGCCGCAAATACACTCGTTGTAGTACCGAATAATAAACTTGCGATTAGAAGTTTTTTCATCGACTTTATCCTATAAAAAACAATAGTTATAAACGTAAGAAATCATTAAAAAGCACAAAAATTGTTTGAATTAACAAAATTGTGAGCCCTATACGATAACTTAAATTTTGTACCCGTTCTGAAACAGGTTTTCCTTTGATAGCTTCCGCCGCCAAAAATACGAGATGTCCACCATCTAAAACTGGCAACGGAAATAAATTCATTATGCCTAAATTAACACTAATCAACGCGAGAAAACTTAAGAAATAAATCACACCCGCGTTAGAAGATGCACCTGCACCTTGGGCAATTGAAATTGGCCCGGCTAAACTGGAAAATGAAAGCTCTCCACTAAACAATTTCCCGATTGCCTTCACAATAAACCAAGAAATTTGGCCTGTCTTTTCCACACCTTTTTGTAAGGCATCAAGAATACCATATTTTAATTCAGTTCGATACTGTTCGCCAACTTTTAAGAACGTCGGACTTAACCCAACAAACCATTTACCCTCTCGATTCTTCTCAGGTTGCAAGGTTTTGTCAAAAATTTCTTGATTACGTTCGATCTTGATTGTAAAAGGCTGACCTTGTTGTACCAGTGCGACAAAAGCTTTCCAATCAAGTGCCGTCGAATTTTCTGCTAAAATTTTATCGCCAACCAACAAGCCTGCTTTTTCAGCCGGTGAGTTCTCCACCACTTTTGATAAAGTCATCTCCACTTTACTTGCAACCGGATTGATCCCTAGTGTTTCAAATGATGTTTCTTTATCTGGTTCAAATGTCCAATTTTGCAGATTAATGGTTCGTTGATAAGGTTGGTCTTCACCAAAAGGCGTTAATGTGAGTTCAACAGAATCAGAACCTAACTTATCAGTGAGCAATAAATTAATGGTTTCCCAATCGGGTGTATTCTTTCCATCAATTGCTAAAATCTGGCTATTTGGTTCAATTTGAGCCATCGCAGCGGGAGAATTTGGCGTGACATTTTCAATGACTGGTTTAACACTCGGAATCCCAACAGAATAAATTACCCAATATGCCAAAATCGCAAAAATAAAATTGGCAAGAGGGCCTGCTGCAATGACAAAAGCACGTTGAGCAACAGATTTACTTTCAAACGCCTGCGATTTTAATTCTGCGGGAACTTCTTCATTTCGCCCGTCAAGCATTTTGACATAACCGCCTAGCGGAATAGCTGAAATGGCAAATTCGGTGCCTAATTTATCTGTGCGTCGCCAAATCACTTTACCAAAGCCAATCGAAAAACGATGAACTTTAATACCGCACTTTCTTGCAGCCCAAAAGTGACCGTATTCGTGTACGGCAACCAATACGGCAATTGCAACAATAAATGAGCCAAGCGACCACAAAAACGACATATTCTATCCCTATAAAACAAAGAAATAGAAGTATGTGAAGAATGGTACCGCTGCCGTTAGGCTATCAATACGATCTAAAATACCGCCATGGCCTGGAATTAATTGACTACTGTCTTTAATGCCTGATTCACGTTTAAACATACTTTCAGCTAAGTCACCCAATACAGAAATAGCCACAGTTGCTACAGAAAGTACAACAAAACCGCTCATTGCACGGCTACCTAATAAGGTTTCACCTGAGAAATGGATAAACACAAATGCCAATACCGCTGCGGTGATCATGCCACCAAATACGCCTTGCCATGTTTTTCCAGGTGATACTTTGGGTGCAAGTTTATGCTTACCAAAAGCTCGACCCGCAAAATAAGCACCAGAGTCAGCGGCCCATACTAATACAAACACATAAAGCAATAAGAATAAACCATGATGTGGATCAGCGGTATAATTATCTAAACGTAAACGTAAGACGGCTGCCACAAAAGGAATCAACGTAGAAAAAGCAAACAGAAGTTGTAAAGGAATATTTTTACCCCAAAACTTCGCTGAGCTTGGATAAGTCACCACTAACACCAATGCAAGTGCCCACCAACCAACAGAATTTAGCAATAAAAGCGGTAAGTAGTTTTCAAACACTCTCCCCGCATCTAAATAATTACCTTCATTGTAAAGCCAAAGGAAGATAAATGCGCCTAAAAATGCTGCGATACAAAGACGCGCCAAAGGATTTTTAAAACGAGCAAATTGAGCCCACTCCCAAATACCAAGTGTCGCCACAAAGCCTAAGGCTAGGGCAAAATAAAATGGGGTAAATAAGAACAAGGCACATAATACCAAAGCAATCAACACAATGGCTGATAATACACGTTCTTTAAGCATAAGTTCTCCGCTTATTCTGTCCCGCCAAAACGGCGATGACGTTGTTGATAGCAGGCAATCGCCTGATTAAAATCTTTTTCACTAAAATCCGGCCAAAGCACATCTAAAAAACACAATTCCGCATACGCAATTTGCCAAAGCAAGAAATTGCTAATACGTTGCTCACCGCTCGTCCGAATTAACAAATCGACTGGCGGCTCATCTTGTGTGACTAAATGTTGCTGGAAAAGTGATTCATTAATATCACTCACCGAAATCTCATTATTTTTTACTTTTTCAGCTAATTGTTGGGTCGCTTGAACAATATCCCAACAACCACCGTAATTCGCCGCAATATTTAAAGTCAGCGCGGTATTATTTTCTGTTAAATTTTCTGCTTTTGCGATCTTCTCTTGCAAATTATCACTAAAACGAGAAACATCACCGATAATCTTTAGACGAATATTATTTTTGTGTAATTTTTTAACTTCTCGATCAAGTGCTTGTATAAAAAGCGTCATTAATGCGCTTACTTCTTGCTCGGGACGATTCCAGTTTTCGCTGCTAAACGCATATAACGTCAAAAATTTAATGCCAGTTTGTCGTGCATAACTCACCGCACGGCGCACGGCTGCCACACCGTTTGTATGTCCAAAAATACGCAGCTTATTTTGTTGTTTCGCCCAACGCCCATTGCCATCCATAATAATGGCAACATGTTCAGGAATATTATTGTTATCAAGTTCTTTCATTCTAAAATATTCGGATTTTATGACCGCACTTTTGCGTATTCTACATCAACTTTTTAATCAGAGAATCGGCTAATTCACGAGCTTGCTTATCTACGGCTAATACATCATCAATGCTTGAAATGGTAGAAGATGGCATTTGCTCAATCGCTGCTTGGTTAATTTTTGCAATATCTGTAAATTTAATATAGCCATCTAAAAAGGCTTGTACTGCAATTTCATTTGCCGCATTCATCGCAGTTGTCGCATACTGCCCTTCTGCAAAAGCATCAATCGCTAATTTTAAATTTGGATAACGATTAAAATCAGGTTCAATAAATGTCAATTCTTTGATTTTAAAGAAATCTAATGGTTCCACACCACTTACGGTGCGATTTGGATAAGCCATGGTTTCCGCAATGGGCGTACGCATATCCGGGTTACCCATTTGAGCGATGACCGAGCCATCTACATAACGCACCATTGAATGAATAATAGATTGAGGATGAATAATCACTTCCATTTCATCTGCTGATGCATTAAATAACCAGCGTGCCTCAATGTACTCTAAACCTTTATTCATCATTGTGGCAGAATCCACAGAGATTTTTTTGCCCATTGACCAGTTTGGATGAGCAACGGCTTGTGCGGGAATTATATTCTCAAACTCGTTTAATGGCGTATAACGGAAAGGTCCACCAGAACCGGTTAAGACAATTTTACTGACCCCTAATTCTTTCAAAGGACAAAATCCAACCTTTTCTTGTGCCTCAGGCGGTAAGGATTGAAAAATCGCGTTATGCTCACTATCAACAGGCAATAATTTTGCTTTTGACTGCTTCACTGCATCAATAAAGATCTGACCACAAGTCACCAACGATTCTTTATTCGCAAGCAAGACTTTCTTACTCGCTTTTACTGCCGAAAGAGTCGGTAGTAATCCCGCCGCCCCAACAATGGCTGCCATAACTTGATCGGCATCTGGATGTGCTGCCAACTCACAAATGGCTTTCTGCCCAGCTAAGACTTCCGTTTTAATGTGGTGTGAGGCTAGTTTTTCTCGCAATACCTTTGCTGCATTTTCATCATCTAATGCAGCAAAGTGCGGTTGAAATTTCATGCATTGTTCAAACATTGTCTCAACATTTTTGCCCCCTATTAACGCAAAGGCATGGTATTTGTCAGGATTATGTTCGATAACAGAAAGGGTGCTATGACCAATAGAACCGGTTGATCCTAAAATAACAAGATTTTGTTTTTGCATAAAATTTCGACCGCACTTTGTGCTTTTATTTTTTTATCAGAATAGAACAAGGGCAGACACTTGGTCTGCCCCAAAACATGGTTCGACAATTAGAAATCCATTAATTCTTTTTCTTTATCTGCTAAGATCTCATCCACTTTTTTGATATAGCTATCAGTCACTTTTTGAATGATTTCTTCTGCTTTGTGTTGATCGTTTTCGCTGATTTCTTTATCTTTTAATAATGCTTTGATTTTATCATTTGCATCACGACGTACGTTACGAATCGCGACTTTACCTTGTTCACCTTCGCTTTTTACGATTTTGATTAAATCACGACGGCGTTCTTCAGTTAATGGAGGAAGAGGCACGCGAATTGTTGTACCTGCTGAAGATGGGTTTAAACCTAAATCAGAGGTTAAAATTGCTTTTTCTACTGCACTGATTAAAGAACGGTCAAATACTGTTACCGCTAAAGTACGTGCATCTTCTGCAACAACGTTAGCTAATTGACGAAGTGGTGTCGCTGCACCATAGTATTCCACTTGGATTGCGTCTAATAAGCTTGGTTGTGCACGGCCTGTACGGATTTTTGCAATATGCCCACGCAACGCTTCGAGGCTTTTTTCCATGCGAGCTTCAGCATCTTGTTTGATTTCATTAATCATTCATCTGTCCTTTTTAATAAATAAAGATAAAACACAGTGATTTTACTGGATTTTTAGGGAGTTTTGAATAAATTTATTCATAAAAAAGGCGAGATAGTCTCTCGCCATTTTATTCTTTAAAAAATTAACTAATCGTTGTGCCTTCTTCTGTACCGAGTACGACTTTGCGTAACGCACCTGGTTTACACATATTAAATACACGAATTGGCATACCGTGGTCACGCGCAAGTGTGAACGCAGCTAAATCCATTACTTTTAATTCTTTATCAATCACTTCTGCATAAGATAATTTATGGTATAACTTCGCATTAGGATTTTTTGCTGGGTCGCAATCATACACGCCATCAACTTTGGTCGCTTTTAACACGATATCCGCTTCAATTTCGATACCACGTAAGCATGCAGCTGAATCTGTAGTAAAGAACGGGCTACCCGTACCTGCTGAGAAAATGACTACACGTTTCTCACGCAACATTTTGATGGCTTCAGACCAGTTATAGGTATCGCAAATCCCATTTAATTGGAACGCAGACATTAATTTTGCATTCACATCTGCACGGTGAAGCGCATCACGCATTGCCAAGCCATTCATTACGGTTGCAAGCATCCCCATATGGTCGCCCACTACGCGATTCATGCCGGCTTTAGCTAATTTTGCACCACGGAATAAGTTACCACCACCGAGCACAACACCAACTTCCACGCCCATTTCAATTAATTCTTTAATCTCTAACGCCATACGATCAAGGATCGAAGGATCGATACCGAAGCCCTCATCACCTTGCAATGCTTCACCACTTAATTTCAATAAAATACGTTTGTAAATTGGTTGGCTCATTTGTCTTTTCCTTTGTCGGTTACAAAATTTGGCTTATTCTAGCAAAAGAGCGAAAAAGTTAAAAATGGAAATTAGTCAGAAAAGTGCGATAAAATATCGCTGTTTTGATTTTATAGGTAAACTTTATGAAGATTTCAAAAACCTCACAAATTTTAACCGCACTTTTTTCTTTGGCTTGCGCCATTGCTGCGGGTTATTTGATTTTACGAGGTTCAGGGATGTTTCCTGAGCCATCTATTAGTCTGATTTTACTCGCGGCTATTTTCATTATTTTATTAAGTAGTAGCCGAAAATCTTTCTATTTTATTTTATTACCCTTAGTTTGCTTACACGCAATTTATACGCCAACAGGCTTAAATTTTGGTGCACCAAGCTACCAATATATTGCATCGGTTCTCGCGACAGATATGTTAGAGACCAAAGAGTTTCTCATGCAAATCCCTGTAAGCAGCTATTTAGCTGCATTAGCTATTCCAGTTTTAGTCTTTTTACATTACAAAAGTGCGGTCAAATTTGGGGTAAAATTTTATCGCAATAAAACATTCATTGCCCTCGCTACCCTGTTGATTGGCTACAACTTACCGATTGCTGCGCCATTAAAAGAAACAATAGATTCGAGTGTAGAAATTGTTAATGAATGGCAAAAATTGAAAAAAATGTCACAGGAAAGCAGCTGGGGACAATCCACATTAGAAAATTCTAAATACCAAGATTATGTGATGATTTTGGGTGAAAGTGCGAGAAAAGATTACTTGCATGCGTATGGATACCCCGTCAATGACACACCATTTATGTCATCTGCAAATGGTACACTTATTGATGGTATGACATCTGCCGGAACCAACACTGTCGCCTCATTGCGCTTAATGTTAACGTTACCTGACAAAGAAAAATGGGAACCAAACTATGATTTAAGCTTAGTGGATCTCATTAAGTCTGCAGGTCTGAAAACCTACTGGCTGTCTAATCAAGGTTTCTTAGGTGAATATGACACACCAGTGGCCTCTCTAGCCTCAAAATCTGATGAAACCATTTTCTTGAAAAAAGGCGGGAGCTTTAATTCTACAAACTACAGCGATTTTGATTTAATCCCTAAATTTGCCCAAGTTTTAGAAGATCCAACGCAAGGTAAACGCTTTATTGTATTACACATTTACGGTTCGCATCCGCTTGCTTGCGATCGCGTTGAAGATTACCCGAAAATTTTCAATGACAATGACATTGAGAAAAAGAACGAATACTTAAATTGCTATATTACATCCATTAAGAAAACCGATGATTTTATTAAGAAAGTGTATGAAACCCTCAAAGAA
>JABZOY010000058.1:0-859 GCA_015255025.1 Haemophilus sp. | reverse complement strand
GATCATGGTTTATGTCATCAGGAAGATGATAAACATGGCGTAACCTTGTTTAACCAAAACTGTCACAGCCAATTACATCATAATATTCCGCTCTTTAAGATTTCATCTGATGATACGGCACGTAAAGAATACAAAGCCTTTAAATCTGGTCTGAATTTCTTAGAAGGCATCGCTAATTGGATAGGGATCAAAAATCCGAAGCTCACATTAGAAGAAGATTTATTCTCTGAACAAGCTGACAAAAATGATTATGGTCTGAAAAAACTGATTGAAGAAAAATATCGTAAAGATGCAGATCCTGCCATCGATATTCGTCCAAAGAAATAGAAAATCTCAAATTTTAGACAACAAAAAAGCCGATATTCAATATCGGCTTTTTTTATATCTCAATGGAGAAAATTAAGCGTTACCGCCAGTGATTTTTGCAACTTCAGCTGCGAAATCTTCTTCTTTTTTCTCGATACCTTCACCCACTTCTAAACGGATGAAGTTAGACACTGAAGTATTTACTGATTTTAAGAAGTCACCTACAGATACAGAAGGATCCATGACGAATGGTTGACCTGTTAATGAAACTTCACCAGTGAATTTCTTCATACGGCCTTCAACCATTTTCTCTGCGATTTCTTTTGGTTTACCAGAGTTAACTGCGATATCAATTTGGATTTGACGTTCGTGTTCAACTACTTCTGCAGGTACATCTTCTGGGTTCACGAATTCTGGTTTAGATGCCGCTACGTGCATTGCCACTTTTTTAAGTTCATCTTCTGAACCTTCACCTGCAACTAATACACCGATTTTTGCACCGTGTAAGTATTGAGCAATAACTTGACCGTCTAAGTAAGCAACACGACGGATG
>JABZOY010000057.1:3275-10456 GCA_015255025.1 Haemophilus sp. | reverse complement strand
CACCGAAGCAGTAAGCTGGGCATTACTTTGGTTACCAGAAGGTGGTGAGCTTATTGCAGAAAGCTATGTAAACTTAATTCCAACAGTACAAGGCGGAACACATGTGAATGGTCTTCGCCAAGGCTTGCTCAATGCCATGACTGAATATTGCGAATTCCGCAATAAATTACCACGTGGTGTGAAATTAACTGCAGACGACATTTGGGATCGCTGTGCTTATATTCTTTCACTTAAAATGCAAGATGCTCAATTTGCTGGCCAAACAAAAGAACGTTTATCTTCCCGTCAAAGTGCAGTCTTTGTTGCGGGTGTTTTAAAAGATGCTTTCAGTTTATGGTTAAACCAGAACGTACAAGATGCGGATCGTTTAGCTGAAATGGCCATTAGCTCTGCACAACGTCGTTTAAACGCTGCGAAAAAAGTCGTACGTAAAAAATTGGTGAGTGGTCCTGCTCTACCGGGTAAATTAGCCGATTGTGCATCACAAAATTTAGAAAAAACTGAATTATTCTTAGTAGAGGGTGACTCTGCGGGCGGCTCGGCCAAACAGGCGCGAGACCGTGAATATCAAGCGATCCTACCGTTACGCGGAAAAATCTTAAATACTTGGGAAGTTGCTAGTGATCAAGTGCTTGGCTCAACGGAAATTCATGATATTGCTGTGGCGCTTGGTATCGATCCTGATAATGAAGACTTATCTCAACTTCGTTACGGGAAAGTTTGTATTTTAGCCGATGCGGACTCTGATGGTTTGCATATTGCCACCCTACTCTGTGCACTCTTTTTACGTCACTTCCCTAAATTGGTTCAAGATGGACACGTTTATGTGGCAATGCCACCACTCTATCGTATCGACTTAGGTAAAGAAGTCTTTTATGCCCTCGATGAAAACGAAAAAGAAGCAATTTTAGAACGCTTAAAAGGTAAAAAAGGCACTTTAAATGTACAACGATTCAAAGGTTTAGGTGAAATGGATCCATCACAATTACGTGAAACCACCATGGATCCGAATACACGCCGTTTAGTTCAATTAACCTATGAGCTAGGCGAAGATCAAGGCGCGGAAACATTAGAATTAATGGATATGTTACTTGCCAAAAAACGAGCGGAAGATCGCAAAAATTGGTTACAAACCAATGGCGACCAAGTGGATTTAGCTGTTTAATTATTTGAGGTCAATCATGAACGAACAACGTCGAGATTTTTTTAAAAACAGTGCACTAGGCCTAGCAACAATTACATTAGGTGCTGGTTTAAGCCTTATTCCTTCTGCTCAAGCGGAAGAAAAAGCCTCAAATACAGCAACCACTGCAGTTGAGAATTTACCAGAGATTGAAGCTGAACTGACGCTTGCGCCAAATGTGCCAAAACCGATTGAGCGTAACTATCCAGCAAAAGTCGTGGTAAAACTGACCGCACTTGAGCAAATTATGGATTTAATGGATGGTGTGCAATTTAAATTTTGGACATTAAATGGTAGCGTGCCTGCGCCGTTTATTCGTGTGCGCGAAGGCGACATGGTGGAAGTGCAACTTTCCAACTCAGCGAGTTCAATGATGCCACACAGTATCGATTTCCATGCTGCAGCCGTACCAATGGGCGGAGCACTCGCAAGTGAAACGCCACCAACGCGAACATCAACCTTCCAATTTAGAGCGTTACGTTCGGGGATTTATCTATACCACTGTGGCAGTCAGCCTGTGGATATTCACCTTGCCAAGGGGATGTATGGTTTAGTTTTAGTTGAGCCGAAAGAAGGTTTACCAAAAGTGGATCGCGAATTTTACATTATGCAAAGTGAATTCTATACCAAAGGTGAATTTGGCGATCCTGGCTTGCAACCATTCAGTATGCAAAAAGCCATTGATGAACGTCCCGAATACGTACTCTTCAACGGTAAAGTCGGTGCAACTATGGATGAAAATGCCTTAAAAGCGAAGACAGGTGAAACCATTCGTCTATTTGTAGGAAATGCGGGGCCGAATTTATGCTCTTCTTTCCACTTAATCGGTGCAGTATTTGACAATGTGTATGTGGAAGGCGGTACGCTTGTTAATCACAATGTTCAAACTACCTTGATTCCATCCGGCAGTGCCACAATGGTAGAAACTCGAATTGATGTACCTGGCACTTATGTCTTTATGGATCACTCCATTTTCCGTGCTGTGAATAAAGGTACGATGGGACAAATCGTGGTCGAAGGCGAAAAAAATCCGAATATTTATTCCGGAAAACTAAAAGACGAAGCCTTTAAAGAAGCCAATCCACAAAAACCGCAACCTGTTCCTTACGAAATTGACAGTCACAAAGGAATGGATATGGGACATTCTCCTCACGAACATTCCGATGGGAATTCCGGTGCAACCAGAAAATAGATTAGAAGAATATGAGCAATATTAACTACGAAGGCATCGAGCAGATGCCACTTCGCACCTTTACAGAAAAGGCTTATCTTAATTATTCAATGTACGTCATCATGGATCGTGCATTGCCTTTTATTGGCGATGGCTTAAAGCCTGTTCAGCGCCGTATTGTCTATGCGATGTCAGAACTAGGTTTAAATGCCGCGGCAAAATTTAAAAAATCTGCACGTACCGTCGGTGATGTGTTAGGTAAATTCCATCCACATGGTGACTCAGCCTGTTATGAAGCCATGGTTTTAATGGCTCAGCCCTTTTCTTACCGTTATCCTTTGGTAGATGGGCAAGGAAACTGGGGGGCGCCAGATGATCCTAAATCATTTGCGGCAATGCGTTATACAGAATCTCGCCTATCCAAAATTTCTGAGATTCTATTAACTGAATTAGGTCAAGGCACCGTTGATTTCCAACCGAACTTTGATGGTACTTTAGAAGAACCACAATATTTGCCTGCACGTTTGCCTCATATTCTCTTGAACGGTACCACCGGGATTGCCGTCGGGATGGCAACCGATATTCCACCACACAATATTAATGAAGTGGCTGATGCGGCAGTCCTGCTATTAGATAATCCAAAAGCAGGATTAGATGATGTACTTAATATCATTCAAGGGCCTGATTTCCCAACTGAAGCGGAAATTATTTCGCCAAAAGATGATATTCGCAAAATGTACGAAACCGGTCGTGGTTCCATCAAGATGCGAGCAACATGGCATAAAGAAGACGGTGAAATCATCATTAGCGCACTTCCTCATCAATCTTCACCATCAAAAATCATTGCGCAAATTGCTGAACAAATGACGGCGAAAAAATTGCCAATGGTAGAGGATATTCGTGATGAAGCTGATTACGAAAACCCTGTGCGTATTGTACTTGTACCTCGTTCAAATCGCGTTGACACGGATGCCTTGATGGCGCATTTATTTGCGACGACCGATCTTGAAAAAAGCTATCGTGTAAATATGAATATGATCGGACTTGATCATAAACCAGCCGTGAAAGGCTTACTTCAAGTTCTCACAGAATGGCTGACATTCCGTCGTACTACCGTGACACGCCGTTTACAACATCGTTTAGATAAAGTACTCGCTCGTTTACACATTTTAGATGGTTTGATGATTGCCTTCCTCAATATTGATGAAGTCATTGAGATTATTCGCACAGAAGACGAACCTAAACAAGTTTTAATGGCTCGTTTTAACTTAAGTGATGAACAGGCAGAAGCCATTTTAAACTTACGTTTGCGCCATTTAGCCAAATTAGAAGAACATCAATTACAAGCTGAAAAAGATAAACTCGAAGAAGAGCGGTCAAATTTAGAGTTAATTTTAGGATCTGAACGTCGCTTAAATACCCTGATTAAAAAAGAAATTCAAGAAGATGCGAAAAAATACGCCAGCCCTAGAATGTCTCAATTAGTTGAGCGTGAAGAAGCGAAAGCTATTTCTGAAAGTGAAATGACTCCAGCTGAACCAGTTACGGTCATCTTATCTGAAATGGGCTGGGTACGATGTGCAAAAGGTCATGACATTGATCCGGCAGGATTAAGCTACAAAGCAGGCGATAAATATCTCGCTCACGCTTGCGGTAAAAGCAATCAACCAGTGATCTTTATTGATAGTACTGGTCGTAGCTATGCTTTAGATCCATTAAGCTTACCTTCTGCGCGTTCACAAGGTGAACCGCTCACCGGTAAACTCACATTACCGGCCGGTGCAACCATTGAACAGGTTATTATGGAACCTGAAAAACAAGAATTATTGATGGCATCAGATGCAGGATATGGTTTTATTTGCAAATTTGAAGATTTAATTGCACGTAATAAAGCTGGAAAAGCCTTGATTTCTTTGCCAGAAAATGCGAAAGTCTTGAAACCTGAGACACTTTCCGAGTCGGCCTCACTTCTTGTGTCCCTCACTTCAGCGGGTCGAATGCTGATTTTTCCGGTACGAGATTTACCGGCATTATCAAAAGGGAAAGGCAACAAAATCATCAGTATTCCAGCAGCGAATGCCAAAGCGCGGTCAGAATTATTGGTGAAATTGTTCTTAATTTCAGAGCAAGCTAGCCTTGAGTTCCATTCCGGTAAACGAAAAATCACATTAAAACCGGAAGATCTGCAAAAATTCCGTGCGGAACGCGGCAGAAAAGGCTCCCAATTACCACGTGGATTACATAGTAATGTTGACATTGTGGTGGTTGAACCTGAACACAACTCATAAGAATTCTCGAAACCAAACTAAATAGGAGGATATTTCGTGAATATTGTTTTTGATACCTATCAAACACTTGCTTTAGCAAGTTTTGTATTATTACTCGGTTTTTTTCTAGTAAAACGCATTCGAGTTTTACAAACATTTAATATCCCTGAGCCTGTCGTTGGCGGCTTTATTGTGGCTATTGCATTAACCATTTTATACAAAGTAAATGGCACTTCATTCACTTTTGAGAAAAGCTTACAAACATCTATGATGTTGGTATTCTTCTCCTCTATCGGTTTAAGTGCAAACTTTGCTCGCTTAATTAAAGGCGGAAAACCATTAGTTATCTTCCTATTGGCGGCAGGAATACTCATTGTTTGCCAAAATGTCATCGGTATTGTAGGCACTCAATTATTAGGCATCGATCCTGCTTATGGTTTACTTGCAGGTTCAGTTACCCTAACCGGTGGTCATGGTACAGGTGCGGCATGGGCAGAAACATTCACTAAAGAATTTAATCTACCGGCTGCGACAGAAATCGCCATGGCATGTGCAACATTCGGTTTAGTCTTTGGTGGTATCTTAGGTGGTCCAGTATCTCGTTATTTATTAAATCATCAAAAACAAGGTGAGAACCCAGAGAATGATGAAGTAGATGACGTACAAGAAGCATTTGAGCACCCAACTTATAAACGTAAAGTGAATGCACGCTCAATCATTGAAACCATCGCGATGCTTTCTTTATGTTTACTCATCGGTCAATATTTAGATGGCTTAACAAAAGGTACACACATTCAATTACCAACATTCGTATGGTGTTTGTTTACAGGTGTAATCATTCGTAACAGCTTAACTCACTTATTCAAATTCCAAGTGGCTGATTCAGCGATTGACGTATTAGGTAGCGTAGGTTTATCTATCTTCTTAGCGATTGCTTTAATGTCTCTCAAACTTTGGGAATTAGCAGGTCTTGCAACAGATGTATTAGTTATCTTAGCGGTTCAAGTTGTCTTCATGGCTTTCTTCGCTATCTACGTCACATACCGTATGATGGGTAAAGATTATGATGCAATTGTATTAAGTGCGGGTCACTGTGGTTTCGGTCTAGGTGCAACACCAACAGCCGTTGCTAACATGCAAGCGATTACCAGTCGTTTCGGACCATCTCACAAAGCGTTCTTAATCGTACCAATGGTAGGGGCATTCTTTATCGACTTATTAAATGCCGGTATCTTAAAAATGTTCTTAAGCGTTGTTGAAGCGCTTCACTAATAAAACGTGAAAAAGAAAGGCTGACATTTTGTCAGCCTTTTTATTTACTTGCTACTCAGTAAGTGTCTTCACTAAATCCATCACAAATTCTAACCGCACTTTGTTTTCTGGAAGGGCTTTCACAAACTTAAATTTTAATGGACCATCAAAGCGATAAACAATTGGATTTTGTTGAATTAATTTGATGAATTTTTCAGGATCAACTTTTGCTGAAGGAGAGAATTCAATAAAGCCACCTTGAGCCCCTGCATCGATTTTCAGTACTTTTAATGGTTTCACCATTAAACGCATTTCAGCAATTTGTAAAAGATTTTTCGTTGCTTCAGGTAATAAGCCAAAACGATCAATCAATTCAACTTTTAGTTCATCTAACTCTTGTTTACTTTCCGCTGCAGCAATGCGTTTATAGAACGACAAACGCATATTCACATCACCCAGATAGTCATCTGGTAATAAGGCTGGAACACGTAACTCAATTTCGGCTTGCTGATGTGTTATCTCTTCTAATGAAGGTTCTCTGCCCTCTTTTAAGGCTTTCACTGCTGCATCAAGTAATTCCATATAAAGTGAAAAACCGATGCTTTCAATTTGCCCACTTTGTTCATTCCCTAATAATTCACCTGCACCACGGATTTCTAAATCGTGCGTCGCAAGAATGAAACCTGCGCCTAAGTTATCTAAACTTTCTAATGCCTCTAAACGACGTTTCGCATCTTTCGTCATTAATTTCGGCGGTGGTATAAGCAAATAGGCATAAGCTTGGTGGTGAGAACGTCCTACTCGACCACGCAACTGGTGAAGTTGTGCCAAGCCAAAATTATCTGCACGTTCAATAATGATCGTATTTGCCGTAGGTACATCAATCCCTGTTTCAATAATAGTGGAACAAACTAATACGTTATAACGCTGATGATAAAAATCACTCATCACGCGTTCAAGTTCTCGTTCTCGCATTTGACCATGACCAATCACGACACGCGCCTCAGGCACAAGTGCGGTCAGTTTTTCAGCCGTATTTTCAATACTCGCCACATCATTATGTAAATAATAAACTTGACCGCCACGCAAAATCTCACGCAGAATCGCTTCACGAATAATTAAATCATCTTTCTGGCGAACAAACGTTTTGATACTCACTCGGCGAGCTGGTGGTGTCGCAATAATAGAAAGATCGCGAATACCATTCATCGCCATATTCAAAGTACGAGGAATTGGTGTTGCGGTAAGCGTTAAAATATCAATATTCGCTCGAAGTTGTTTAATTTTCTCTTTTTGTCCTACACCAAAG
>JABZOY010000057.1:282-3265 GCA_015255025.1 Haemophilus sp. | reverse complement strand
GAATCAATTTATGAGTGCCAATCAGAATATCGACTTTTCCTTCGGCTAAATTTTCTAAGATTTGTTTTTGTTCTTTAGCTGTTTTAAAGCGAGAAAGCACTTCCACATTAACCGGAAGATTAGCAAAACGATCTTTAAAATTCTCGTAATGTTGTTGAGCTAACAAGGTTGTAGGGACTAATACAGCCACCTGTTTATGATTCATGACTGCCAAAAATGCGGCTCGCATCGCTACTTCAGTCTTCCCAAAGCCCACATCACCACAAACCAAACGATCCATAGCTTTAGGTTGGCACATATCCGAAATGACGGCATTAATAGCCATGGCTTGATCGTGCGTTTCTTCAAAAGGGAAAGTTGCAGCAAATTGCTGAAATTCCTCACGATCATATTTAAACTCAAAGCCTTTTTTTACTTCTCGTTGAGCATACACATCAAGTAATTCAGCGGCCACATCACGAATTTTTTCTGCAGCCTTTTGACGCGTTTTCGCCCACGATTCATTACCTAATTTATGTAATGGTGCGGTTTCATCTGAGCCACCAACATAGCGACTAATTAAATGAAGAGAACCAACAGGCACATAAAGCTTGGATTCATTCGCATAGTTGATTAGCAAATACTCTGCTTTTAAGCCGCCCGTATCAAGTGTGACCAAACCGCCATAACGCCCAACCCCATGATCTAAATGCACCACAGGCTGACCAATTTTTAATTCAGCCAGATTACGTACTAAGGTATCTGGATTCACCGCCTTACGTTTATCACGCTGACGTTGTTGTACTCGCTCGCCTAAAATTTCATGTTCAGTGATGACGGCGAGTTTAGCCTCATCAAGAATAAAACCTTGCTCAAGGCGACTTACCCACAGATTAAACTTGTCTTGATTGGCGTCAGATAAGGTTTTAATCTGTTTAGGTTTAATTTTTAATGGTGAAAGCAAATCTACTAAAGTTTCACGTCGTCCTTCAGTTTCAACTGAAAATAAAACATTTCCTTTGAAATGTTCAATAAACTGTCGAAGTTGTGATAACGGTTCTTTTTGCTGTGATTGAATGGTCACGGCAGGTAATGCGGACACCGCTAAATTTTTCTGACGAACAGATGACCGCACTTTTTCTGCTTTAAAATTAATTTTAGGATAATTTTTTAATGCATGATTTACCGCATCAATGCTTAGCCACAAACGTTCTGGCGGTAAAAGAGGACGCATAGGATCGACTTTACGATGCTCATAACGCTGTTTGGCATCAAGATAAAAACGTTCACCTTGTGCTTGATTTGTTTCCATATCCACAAACAACGTTTTTTCGGGCAAGTAATCGAACAATGTTGCCATTTCATCAAAGAATAACGGCTGCCAATATTCAATCCCTGAAATTAATGTACCTTTACTGATTTGCTGATAAATATGTTCTGGATCACGACGAACTTCTCCAAAAGTTTCTCTAAATTGTGTACGGAAAAACTCAATACCTTTCTCATCTGTTGGAAATTCGTGTGCAGGTAATAAATTAATAGATTGAATTTCATCTAACGTTCGCTGCGTATCGACATCAAAAGTACGAATCGAATCAATTTCATCATCAAAAAAATCTAAACGAAATGGAACCGCACTTCCCATTGGGAAAAGATCTAAAAGTGATCCGCGCACAGCATATTCGCCATGTTCGAGCACTTGCTCTACAGAACGATATCCAGCTGACTCTAATTGTAATCGCAATTTTTCAATGACAAGACGATCACCTTTTTTAATCAAAAGGACATTGTGCTGTAGATATTTCGGCGGGCACACACGTTGCATTAATGTGCTAATCGGCAAAACAAAGATGCCTTTTTTAGTATTTTGCAAATGAAATAGTGCACTTAAACGAGAAGAAATAATTTCTTGATGAGGAGAAAAAGAATCATAAGGCAACGTTTCCCAATCAGGAAAAAACTGAACGGGCTGAGAAGTTAAATCCGGTAAAACTTGTGATAAACGAACCGCACTTTTGGTATCCGGTGTCACAACCACCGTCAATCCATCGTATTGCTCTGCAATTTCACTAACCGCAAGTGCATCTGCACTCACCAATACATTGCCAAGAATTTTATGATCATTGGGCTGAGTCGGAATATCAAAATTAAAATAGGTTGTTTTCATAAGTGCGGTCAATTTTTATCTCATTTTTGCATGAACAGCTTGTTAGTTTAGCAAATTCACTCTACTTTTCAATAATTATCTGTATAAAAAAACAGGGTTAAATTAACCCTGTTTTCTTTTATTTTTTGAGTGGTTCTAGTGGTTTCTCTTTTTTTACCTTACCATCATCATCAAATTCAATGCGTGGCATACAACCTCGACAGCTACCTTTATCTAAACCAAGTTCACTGCAAAATTTAGTGTATTCATCTACCGCTTTACGGAACCAACCTTTTTTTTCTTGTTCGCTCATCTTGCCTCCTTTTTTAATTTTTGTGCAATCTCCGAACGTAATAATTTTAACCCATTTTTCTTATTATAGGGTACCTGTTTTGTGATGAAATAATCTCTCATTAAAGGGCAATCTTTTTCATCTAAATTCATTAAAAATCGACGAATTGCCGGCAAAGCAGAAGCTAAAGTGTGGTGAAAATAAGCAAAATTTTTTAAACTTAACCAATCTTCGTCAAGCAATTCCCAATCCACTGATCTGGTATTAAATTCCTGAGCGAGTGGATGGAAAGACAAAGGCATATTCCGTTGAAAAGATTGCGTTGCTTCTTTTTCTAATTCAATCCCCTGTGCAGAAAGCCCTTTTAGAGCGATAGTTGAATAACAGCCACTACTTGCCTCTAAATGCTCGCCTAAATAAACAAGAGAAAAACCACATTTCTGCCAAAATTGAGCCAGTTCTTTGGTATAACCAAAACTCACTGATAAATAATCCAGATCGGCATTTTGTGTGATGTATTCAATAAGTTGTGTACCAATACCATGCTGCTGCCACATAGGCTGGAC
>JABZOY010000057.1:0-272 GCA_015255025.1 Haemophilus sp. | reverse complement strand
CAATTCTCGAAATACGTAAAGAATGCAATTCACAAGCCTTTTGTTGTTGAGCATGAAAACAAAGTGCTTGAGGCACGAGATTGCCTTTCGGGCGTCTAATCCCTTGTTGAATTGCTTCAATGAGGGCTGAATCTTCAATCCCGCCTTCTTTTAATGCCCAAACTGCACCTAGTAAATCTTGTTCATTTTCAGCGGTAAAAAAACACTGTGAATTGGCATCAAACAATCGCCGTAGATCTACTGGTGATGTACGATAATGAGCTAATGTCATC
>JABZOY010000056.1:10260-10567 GCA_015255025.1 Haemophilus sp. | reverse complement strand
CTCGGACAGTGTCTGGTGGGTAGTTTGACTGGGGCGGTCTCCTCCCAAAGAGTAACGGAGGAGCACGAAGGTTTGCTAATGACGGTCGGACATCGTCAGGTTAGTGCAATGGTATAAGCAAGCTTAACTGCGAGACAGACAAGTCGAGCAGGTACGAAAGTAGGTCATAGTGATCCGGTGGTTCTGAATGGAAGGGCCATCGCTCAACGGATAAAAGGTACTCCGGGGATAACAGGCTGATACCGCCCAAGAGTTCATATCGACGGCGGTGTTTGGCACCTCGATGTCGGCTCATCACATCCTGGGG
>JABZOY010000056.1:0-10250 GCA_015255025.1 Haemophilus sp. | reverse complement strand
TCATGAGACAGTTCGGTCCCTATCTGCCGTGGGCGTTGGAGAATTGATTGGGGCTGCTCCTAGTACGAGAGGACCGGAGTGGACGCACCACTGGTGTTCCGGTTGTGTCGCCAGACGCATTGCCGGGTAGCTAAGTGCGGAAGAGATAAGTGCTGAAAGCATCTAAGCACGAAACTTGCCAAGAGATGAGTTCTCCCTGTTTTTAAGACAGTAAGGGTTGTTTAAGACTAAGACGTAGATAGGTCTGGTGTGTAAGCGGTGCGAGCCGTTGAGCTAACAGATACTAATTGCCCGAGAGGCTTAACTATACAACGCTCAAGGGTTTTGGGTGTTGTGAAGACGAAACTCAGAGACGAAAGAGAAAGTTTTGAGGTTGAATCAGCTTGTTTGGTTGTGAGCACTAGAGATAGTGAGAGCAGAAAGAGATAGAAAAAGTTATTAAAGGAATAATCCTGGCGGCGATAGAGCGGTGGTCCCACCTGACCCCATACCGAACTCAGAAGTGAAACGCCGATGCGCCGATGGTAGTGTGGGGCTTCCCCATGTGAGAGTAGGACACCGCCAGGTACTTTTTATTTTGTTAGTTTATTTTAAGAGTAAATTAACAAAATAAAAATTTTGGCAGCAACAGTGCAATGGTCCCACCTGAATCCATACCGAACTCAGAAGTGAAACATTGTTACGCCGATGGTAGTGTGGGGTTTCCCCATGTGAGAGTAGGTCACTGCCAATCATACCTCATTTAGCGGAGTGGTAGTTCAGCTGGTTAGAATACCTGCCTGTCACGCAGGGGGTCGCGGGTTCGAGTCCCGTCCATTCCGCCAATTCTTAATACCAATAGGGGCGTAGTTCAATTGGTAGAGCACCGGTCTCCAAAACCGGGTGTTGGGAGTTCGAGCCTCTCCGCCCCTGCCATTATTCCATATCAATTTATCTTTAATTTTTATAAGAATATTGTTAATTTTACTATTCGTTTTATACTGATCGTATTTTTAGCATTTCAGAGATATTCTTATGCGTTATTCTATTCAAGATTTTATTCAATTAATTGCACAATTACGTAATCCTAATGGCGGTTGTCCTTGGGATCTTAAACAAAATTATGACTCCATGATTCCTTGTTTAACTGAAGAAACTTATGAAGTCATTGATGCCATCCAAAAGAAAGATATTGCTAATTTAAGAGAAGAGCTTGGTGATCTTTTATTACAGGTAGTATTCTTCAGTCAGCTTGCTTCAGAGGATGGTTATTTCACATTTGATGATGTTCTTAATGATGTTTCTGAAAAGATTGTACGTCGCCATCCTCATGTATTTGGTGATGCAACAGCTGGAAATGAAGAAGAAGCTTTAGCTCGTTGGAACAGCATCAAAGCACAAGAAAAATCAGCTCAAAAACAACAGTCTATTTTAGATAATGTTCCAAATGCTTTTCCTGCATTGTTAAGAGCACAGAAAATGCAAAAACAGTGTTCAAAGATTGGGTTTGATTGGAATGAACTTGAGCCTGTATTTGCTAAAGTTGAAGAAGAATTGAAGGAAGTACGAGATGAGGTCAACCAAACACCTCGCAATCAAGAAAGAATAGAAGAGGAAATTGGGGATTTATTTTTTGCGACAGCCAATTTATCTCGTCACCTTAAATGTAACGCAGAAGAGGCTTTACGTAAGGCGAATAATAAATTTGAACAACGTTTTCGCAAAGTTGAAGGAAAGGCCTTAGAACGAGGGGTATCACTTAAAGATCTTTCTTTAATCGAAATGGATATTCTGTGGGATGAAGTGAAAAAAGAAGAAAAATAACCGAAATGGCAGAGGGCATTTTCCTCTGCCATTTTTATTTTATGGAATGGATAAGTAACATATAAGCGCTGATTACTAATAAAATAATGCCTAATAGTTTTTTGACTAAGTGCGGTGATAATTTACCTCGGATTTTCATTGAGAAAAATCCGGTTACAAAAGCACTTAGCACAACAATAATCACAATCGAAAAATTGACATAACCGATTTGCCAACCAAAGTAATGCGGTGAGTTTTTTGAAAGATAGCCATAAAGACTGCCTAACCCACCAATAAACATCATCGCATTGGTATAAGGGGCAATTTGATGGGCTTTAACGGATTTTAGCTGACCAATTAAAGGCGCCATGATAGAGCCTCCTCCAATACCCGTCATACCCGCAATAAATCCCCCAAAAGTCGAAAGGCCCATTCCTTTTATGGTTTCATCAGCTGTTGTTTGCTGATTCATTGCATTTTCTTTACTAAAAATAGTACGAATCGCTAATAGCGAAAGTGTGATAACAAACACGCTGATAATGGCAATATCTGGCACGTAAAAACTTAATTCAAATCCTAGCTGTACACCAATAATCATGCCAACAGACCAAATGAGCATCGCTTTGTAATTAATTGATACTTTTTGTTTGTAGAAATAAATCAAGTTAATAAAGGATGATCCCATAACAATCATCAATGATGTTGCGGCAATCATTTGTAAAGGAAACTGTGGGAATAAAGTGTAGAGAATAGGTACCATCAATACGCCGCCACCGATGCCAAAAATAGCGGACATTATATTTGTCATCACACCACATAAAATTAAAATAAAAATTAACTGTAAACTCATTTCAAACTCCTTTTTTGTGGGAGTACGGCATTATTATTCTTTTGGATAAATAAATAATTTATGATCTTGCTCATAATTATCGATAAAAACAGACTTTATTTTAATTTTGTGATCCTTCTCACACAATCAGTATGACAATTATCATATGCTCTTTATACATCTAGCAGTAGTCTATAAATGGATATTAATAATGGCTTCTACAAGGAGGAGCGTATGCTATTAACAGTTTCGAGTTTCCTCATCGTAACAGCTTTGGTGGCCTATATTTCATGGCTACGGACGAAAAACGATGATTTAACCACCTCGAAAGGTTATTTCTTAGCGGGACGAGGATTAAGCGGTATTGTGATTGGTTGCTCAATGGTTTTAACTTCACTTTCTACTGAGCAATTGATTGGGGTGAATGCCGTTTCTTATCAAAACAACTTTTCTATTATTGCGTGGACAGTACCAACGGTGATTCCGCTTTGTTTCTTGGCGCTTTATATGTTGCCGAAATATTTGCGTAACGGTTATACCACCATTCCTGAATTCTTTGAAAATCGCTTTGACCGTCAAACTCGTTTGATTATGTCAGGGTTATTCTTAGTCTTCTATCTTTTAATCGTTATTCCGACCGCACTTTATACTGGGGCAATTGCCTTTAACAAAATCTTCAATCTAGAAACGATCTTTGGATTAAGCTACGCTCAAGCAATTGTCTATACCGTAATTGCTATCGGTGTAGTGGGTGCGATTTATGCAATTTTTGGTGGCTTAAAAGCGGTGGCTGTTTCCGATACTATCAATGCCGTAATCTTAGTGATTGGTGCATTGCTTGTACCTGTATTTGCGTTACTTTATTTAGGTAATGGCAGTATTTCAGAAGGGTTGAATATCATCACTACCACCCACGTTGAAAAATGGAACGCTATTGGTAGTTCAACCGACTCTACCCCTTGGCCAACAATCTTTACCGGTATTATGGTTGTTCACTTCTTCTATTGGACAACGAACCAAGCCATCGTACAACGTTGTTTAGGGGCGAAGGATTTAGCATCGGGTCAAAAAGGGATTTTAATTGCAGCGCTTTTCCTACTCACATTACCGATTATTCTTAATTTACCGGGTTTATTGAGTTTCCATATTTTAGGTGAAGGCTTAAATCCAATTGATACCTCTTATCCATTATTGGTCAATAAAGTGATGCCGACTGCATTACAAGGCTTTTTTATTGCCGCACTTTTCGGTGCAATTTTAAGTACCTTTAACTCATTCTTAAACTCTGCAGCGACCATTTATTGTAAAGACTTATTACCATCTATCAGTAAAAAACAACGTACCGATCAAGAGTTGATCGTCTATGCGAAAAAAGTCTCAACCATTATGGCGATTGTGACCATGATTATTGGCCCACTTTTGATGTTCGGTACAGATGGTATTTTCTTAATCACTAAACGCTTTGCCGGTTTTGTGAATATTCCAATCGTGGCGTTATTTGCTGTGGGTTTATTTAATAAAACTGTTTCTGGCTTGGCTGCACGTATTGCTTTACTTGTACACGTAGTACTTTATTTCAGTATTGTTTGGGTGTTCAATGTGAAAATCAATTTCGTGTATGTGATGGGTGGATTATTCGTATTTGATGTTGTTTTCATGTTGATTCTAGGTCAATTCTTAAAACGTGAACCTTATGTGGAAAATACCATCAATAAAGGCGATGTAGACTTAACCAATTGGAAATACATTAAAGTAACATCTGTTTCATTAATTCTTGGTTTAATTGCGCTTTATGCATTCTTATCACCAATTGGTATTGCTTCACCAGATGGCAATCCAATGTTAGTCTTGGAAGTGTATGCGGTATTACAACTCATCGTGTTGATTGTCTTTAGACCAAAAAATGAAAAAACAGAACATCAATTACATCTTTCTAACCAACATTAAGCAGTCGGGCGTACATCACGTACGCCCTTAAAATAGATAAGGATTGTGTATGAACATTATCTATATTTTACTCGACCAAGTGCGTAAAGATATGCTGGGGGCTTATGGTCATCAGATCGTTAAAACCCCGAATATTGACCGTCTAGCTAAAGATGGCGTACGTTTTAATAATGCTTTTACGCCCGCTTCCGTTTGTGGACCTGCACGGACTTCACTCTTTACCGGTTTAATGCCATCTACCCATGGCATCATTCGTAATGGTGAAAAAGGCGGTACAGGTGAAGTGAGTGAAGCCGCCCCCAATATTGGTAAACTAGACGGCTATAACACCTATGTTGTGGGGAAATGGCACGTGGGTACAAAATCCGTACCGGAAGATTACGGCATTAAAGGACATAACTTTGATGGCTATGGTTATCCAGGCAGTGGCGTGTATAAAAATTTAGTGTTCAACCAACCGCCGACACATTCCAATCGTTATAAAGAATGGTTAGATGAAAAAGGTTATGAGATTCCAGAAGTGAGTCGTGCTTATTTCGGGGATAACCCACATTTGCGAGTACAAGAACTTTGTGGTTTGCTTTCAGGCACAAAAGAACAAACCATCCCGTATTTCATCATTGATGAAGCGAAAAGTTATATTAGTGAATCACTTGCTGAAAATAAACCGTTCTTTACATGGATTAATTTCTGGGGACCGCATACGCCTTGTATCGTGCCAGAACCTTATTATTCCATGTATAAAAAAGAAGATGTGGTGCTAGATGAAAGTTTCTTCAAGCCACTAGAAGGCAAACCAGGACACTATCGTACCATCTCTAAAATGTGGGGGATGTGGGAAGCGAGTGAAGATCATTGGAAAGAGGTTATCACAAAATTCTGGGGCTACATTACTTTGATTGATGATGCGATTGGTGAGCTGTTTACTTTCTTAGAAAACAACGGCATTTATGACCGCACTTTTATTGTGGCAACCGCTGACCATGGGGATGCGATGGGTGCTCATCGAATGATTGAGAAAGGGGAGTTCATGTTTGATACCACCTACAATATTCCGATGATTATCAAAGACCCAAATTCAAATCGTGTTAATCAACAAGATGATAACCTTGTCTATCTCCATGATTTAACCTCGACCGTTTATGATCTCGCTAATCAGCCTATTCCTCAGGCCTTTGAAGGGGAAAGTATTTTGCCGATTGTTCGTCAACATCAAGATAATCAACGTAAAGGGATATTGGCTCAGTTAGCAGGGCATTTCGTTTACTTTGAACAACGCATGTGGCACCGTAAAGACTATAAATTAGTATTTAATGCTTCGGATATTTGTGAGCTTTATGATGTGAAAAATGATCCGGCTGAAATGCATAATTTGTTCTACAAGCCAGAATATGAGGCGGTCAAAAAAGAGATGCTGGAAGAAATGCGTCAAGAAATGAAACGCTTAAATGATCCATTAGAAAATTGGGTATATCGGATTATAAACGAAGTGTAAAACCAATAAAAAATTGACCGCACTTTTAAGGGATGATTATGGAAAATTGCGCAATCAAGCCTACTGAATTGTCACATTGTCAGTTTACTGAGCTGCATCACTTACCGAAAGGTTCCTTCTTGTATCAACAAGGTGAGTCAGCACATGAATTTTATTATGTGCAAGCAGGCTTGGTTGGCTTATTTCATACCCTTGAAAATGGCAAGGAAAGCTTAGTGCGATTATATTCCAAGGGTGATTATTTTGGTTTTCGAACTTTGTTTTCGATGGCAGATAAACATTATCATTGCAATGCAAAAGTCTTAATTGATGCGGAGATTACTCGCATCAAACCTAATGTAGTGAGTGAATTTTTCATGCATAATACGGTGATGAGCCAATGTTTATTACAGATTTTGGCAGATGAATTACGCGAAGCAGAGGAACGTTTGGCAAAAAGTGCCTATTTGCGTACTTTAGATCGCGTGATGGATAGTTTGTATTTTCTCAAACAACATTTTCCTGATTATAATTGGACGTATCGTGAAATTGCAGAATATGCCGGCTGTGAAACCGAAACCGCGATTCGTATTGCAAAAGAACTCAAACAAAACGGGGCATTTGATCGAATATCAGGTCATAAATAATGTTGTAACAAGGGATGGTTGATGTCTGTTTTTCCACCACAAGCTCATTTTCACTTAATGGCGAAACCAAGCAGTTTTCACTGTAACATTCAGTGTGAATATTGCTTTTATTTGGAAAAATCAGAACAGTTGGGGCAACATGCGCCTTTTATGTCGAAAGACACCTTAAAACATTACGTCAAAAACTATATCCAATCTCACGCCGGTAATGTGATTGAATTTGCTTGGCAAGGTGGGGAACCCACTCTTTTAGGCTTAGATTTTTATCGACAAGCCGTTGAATATCAGCAGGAATTTGCCCAAGGTAAACAGATCACAAATGCCTTTCAAACCAATGGTATTGCTCTTAATCAGCAATGGGCCGCATTTTTTAAACAGCATCATTTTCTCATTGGGCTTTCTATTGACGGTTTAAGTGCCGTGCATAATCGTTATCGTATTTCAGGTAACGGCAATCCCACCTTTGAAAAAGTCGTAAAAGCGTTAAATCTGCTACAAGAATATGGCGTGGAATTTAACACCTTAACCGTCATTAACGATCAAAACTGGCAAAAAGGAAGAGAAACCTATTTAGCGCTCAAACAGCTTGGTTCAACTTATATGCAGTTTATTCCTATCGTTGAACGTCATGCCCAAACACAATCAATAGCCGATTTCTCGGTACCATCAGAAGGCTACGGTCAATTTCTCGTGGATGTCTTTCATGAATGGTATGCTCATGATGTGGGAAAAGTTTATGTGTCGCAGTTTGATAATTTACTAGGGCAATGGCTCGGTTATCCTTCCACAACTTGCGTTCATCAACCCACTTGTGGTCAATCTCTTGTGGCAGAAGCCAATGGTGATGTATATGCTTGCGACCATTTTGTGTACCCCGAATACAAGGTCGGCAATTTAACTCAGCAACCTTTAACGGAGATTGTACTTTCCAGTAAACAGCAACAATTCGGTTTAGAAAAATCACAAAAATTGACCGCACTTTGTCGGCGTTGTGAGTTTCGTAAACTCTGTTATGGTGGCTGCCCGAAACATCGTTTTGTTTCTCTCGAAAATGAATCAAACCCACATAATTATTTATGTGCCTCTTACCGTTATTTCTTTGAACAAACGGCGCCTTATATGCAAGCCATGGCTCGTCAAATTCGGTTACATCCATCCGCTGCTTAAGGTAGAATAGCGTTTTTCTATTTTACTGTTTGATTGATATGAATCCTTGGACATTACTCGCTATTTCGATTTGCCTTGAAATTGTGGCGACGAATTTATTAAAAGTCAGCGATGGCTTTACCAAACTTTTACCTACAATTGGCTCATTAACCTTGTATGCCATTTCGTTTTATTTTGTCTCCCTTGTATTCCGTACCCTTTCCGTGGGGTTGGTTTACGCCATTTGGTCGGGTGTCGGCATTGTTTTGACGGCCATTGTGGCGTATTTCGCTTTTGGTCAGAAAATCGATACCGCTGGGCTGATTGGTATGGCGTTGATTATCAGTGGTGTTTTAGTGATTAACTTGTTTTCTCAAACAGGACATTAATCCTCCAAATGAAATGTGAACAAGCTAACAAATTTTATTTTTCTTCAAAATAAAATTATGTAAGCAATCGATTCACCGCTATAATTCTCCGGCATTTTTAACCGCACTTTGTGCAACTTTAAAGGAAATTCTATGAAAAAATTACTTTGCTCATTATTTGCGCTTTCTGCTGTTAGCACAGCAATGGCACAAGAAGTGAATATTAAATTATTAGGGACCTCAGATGTTCACGGTCGTATCGTACCTTGGAGTTATGGTGCAGACATAGAGGACAAATCTGGTTCTTATGCACAAATTGCAACTTATGTGAAAGATGTGCGTAAAAATAATAAGAACGTGGTGTTAGTGGAAGTCGGTGATGCGATCCAAGATAACCAAATCGATGTGTTCGCAAAAGATAAAAAATATTACAAAGATCACCCGATTCCAAAAGTATTAAACGAAATGAATTATGATATTTTCGTATTGGGTAACCACGAGTTTAACTTTGGGATGAAAGCATTAGATGAAATCCTAAAAGATATCAAAGCGAAAAAATTAACCGCAAACTTCTATCATAAGAAAAATGACAAACGTTATATCGATGCGACAACCATCATCGAAAAAGATGGCGTGAAGTTAGGGATTATTGGTTTAAGTACCCCAATGTCAGCAAAATTTGAAGAAGACACGGGCAACTTAAAAGACATGAAATTTACTTCGCCGACAGAAGAAGCGCGTACACAAGTTGAGAAATTAAAAGCAAAAGGCGTGGATGCGATTATTGCGGTGACCCACATGGGTATCGATAATGAAAACAATATTCCTGATACTGGTATGCGTGATGTCATCAATGCAGTAGACGGCATTGATGTGGTTATCGCGGGTCACATGCACAAAGATGTACCAAGTGAAACCATTAAAAACACACTAATCACTGAACCACACCGTTACGGTACCGTGGTATCTGAAGTGGATTTAACTTTTGATATCAACGATAAAAAAGAAGTGAAATTAGTGAAGAAAGAATCTAAAACGGTTCCAGTTAAAGCACTTGAAGCAGATAAGAAAATTGTGGAAATCTACAAACCTTATCACGAGAAATTACGTGAATTAAACAATGTGGTGATTGGTCAAACCGAAAACGAAATGGTACCACAAGAGACCAAACACGGTGTATCTGCTGCATTCTCAAAAGATACCGGTTTATCTTCATTCATTAATGATGTTGAACAACATTACAGCGGTGCAGATGTGGTGACTTTCTCTTTCGACCATCAAAAAGCACGTATGGATAAAGGCGATATCAAGAAAAAAGACATCATCTTTAACTATCGTTATGCAGGCGGTGATGTCACCGTTTATGAACTGACCGGTAAACAATTGAAAGAATATATGGAATGGTCTGCGAACTACTTCGATACCATCCAACCAGGTGATACTGAATACCGTTACAATGCAGAGCGTAAAAAATCAAAATATGTGACTTACGACATTTTCGGTGGCGTAAATTACAAAATTGACTTACGTAATCCAAAAGGTAGCAAAATCGTTGATTTAACCCTTGCTGACGGCAAACCGGTAACTGATGACATGAAATTAAAAGTGGGTATGAACTCATATCGTTTCGCTCAGTTAAACGGTAAAGGTGGTATTTGGGAAGGTCAACAAATTCCTGTACTTTGGGAATCTAAAGTGGCAATGGGCCGTGAAAAAGGCACGATCCAAAATATGATGATCGATTACATCACGAATGTGAAAAAAGGCAAAATCGATGGTCAATCTCACAACCGTTGGGAAATCATTGGATTAAACTAATCTAAATAAAACACCGAGGGCACAAGCTTTCGGTGTTTTTTATGCGTATCCCGAACTTTCGTTTTTTCTGATAGTCAGACGAACAAGATTTATCAGTAAGGATATTTTTATGAAAAAAGTCACTTTTCTTGCAACCTTTATTGCACTTACGCTTTCAACCTCAACACTTGCTATGCCAAATAAACCCGATCCTCTAGCCAATACCCCTTATTTTAATCAAACCGACAAGGGATTCGATC
>JABZOY010000055.1:0-10873 GCA_015255025.1 Haemophilus sp. | reverse complement strand
CTTTTGGATGATTTGGGATAGATTTGATAGAAGATTTGATTAATTCAAGTTGTTTGTTCATAAATAATTGCTCAAAAAAGAGTAAGAAAAAATCCTGTTTTTAGGCTCGCATTCTAGCATATAAAAATGCAAAAGTGCGGTGAATTTTGACCGCACTTTTGTAAATAAAATGAATTAATCTGGGTAAATATCTTCCCCGTCTTTTCGAGTACGAAGAAGCTGTAAAATCCAGACATATTGTTCGGGGGTTGGTGTAACGAAATATTCAATTTCCTCGTTCATCGCACGGGCTGATTGCTCAGGATCTTCGCTTAATTGCATCGGTGGGCGAATTTCCATTTCATACTTGCCATTCTTAGCGTTATAGCGTGGAAACATTGGAATAACCACCGCTTTTGCCAATTTCGCCATTTTGTTTAACCCAGGAAGCGTCGCTTTATAAGTGGCAAAGAAATCCACAAAGACACTTTGTTCGGCACCAAAATCTTCATCTGGAAGATAGTATCCCATTTGACCTTGCTTGATATGTGCTAAAAACGGCTTAATACCATTTTGGCGCGCATGCATTTTTCCACCAAAACGTTGACGCGCTAAAGTCCATAGCCAATCCACCAACGGATTTCGGTGAGGATTATACATTGAAGTCATTGGCATGCCATGTGTATGCAAAATAATGCCAGAGGCATCAATCGCCCAACCATGTGGTACCATCAAAATGATATTATGCCCTTCGGCTTTGGCTTGTTTGATATGCTCAAGGCCTATAAACTCGCTACGTTTTTGTAAATGTTTTTTTGAACGAATAGCAATTTCACCAATACCAAGCATGACTTGTGCGACCGTCACAAACATCTCTTCAATCACTTTGTCACGCTGCTCTGCCGTCCAATCTGGGAAACAGAGTTTCAAATTAATTTCTGCACGAATACGTGGTTTACCGATTTTTTTCGTCAGCGCACGAGCCAGTTTCTCGGCCATTTTATCGCGTAAACGAAATGGCACAAAAGCAAGTAACAAAAGCACAAAAATACCAAGCCAAATGCCCCAATTTTTCGGGTGCAAATATGCCCATGAAAAATGTGGTTCATAACCCGTTCGTGCTGTAATACGTAATTTTTTCTGAGAGTCTGTCATAATCAATCGTTAAAAATGAAACCAACCCTGATCATACGCCATTTTTATCGTCATGATAAATGACATAATCACCACCATCGGTCTGATCAGTTGTTTGCCTTTTGCCATCACCATTTTAGCACCTAAATTTGCACCTATCAGGCTTCCTGCCATCATCACTAAACCGACAGTCCAAATCACATGACCACCAATTAGGAAAAAAATTAATGAGGCTAAATTTGAGGTTAAATTCATCACTTTGGCATGCGCAGTAGCTTTAGTGAGGTTAAATCCAAGTAACGTCACACAAGCTAGGTTCATCAATGAACCCGTCCCAGGCCCGAAAAAGCCGTCATAAAAACCCAGTAATGAACCAAAACATAACGCAAAAACAACGTAAGAAATTCGTTGTTTACGATCACTTTCACCCAATTTAGGCGTAAATAAAAAGTATAAGCCGATCGCTAAAATGAGAAATGGAAGCCCTTTTTTAATTAATGATGCATCTAAATTTTGTATGAGTAACGTACCAATCACCGAGCCGATAAAAATCACCAGTAAGATGAAAGAAAACTCCGATAAATTGACCGCTCTTTTACGCAGAAAGTAAATACTTGCCGACAACGCACCACCGAATGCTTGTAATTTATTCGTGCCTAATGCCATTGCTGGTGGCATGCCTGTCATTAATAAGGCAGGGATTGTAATTAAGCCTCCACCACCCGCTATCGCATCAATAAATGCGGCAATAAAGGCAGCAGCAAAAAGCATGGCTAATATATCAATCCCCAACTCCATGATTTAACTCCTACTCTAACCATTCACTACTATTTGGCGAACTCAACACCTGTTGGCATAAAAACGGCTCTGGTGGTGTCACTTTTGGTTTAGAAGAGCCTGAACCTGGTTTTGCAGGTTCAAGCCAAGAATAAAGTTCATCGCCACAACCATCGCCTGCTGGTACCGGTGCTTGATCTTCACAATAAGCAGCATCTTTCGGGCAAGCAATGCGAACGTGGAAGTGTGAATCATGCCCAAACCATGGACGAATTTTGTGTAACCAAGCACGATCATCACCCGCAGTCTGACAAAGTTTTAATTTAATCGCTGGGTTCACAAAAATACGGGTCACTTTGGGATCTTGCGCAGCCAATTTAATTAACGTTGCATGATTGTTATTCCATACATTTTCATCAACACGTTGTGTTTGACGGTTCACCACAAGCAAGCCTTTTCCGTCAGAATTTAACGCTTCACTGTCTGTCATGGTCCCCATGCGCAACCAAATATCCGCGTCTAATCCCATTTGATGGCTTGCATGCCCCGTTAAAAAGCGACCACCACCTGGCATAGCAATATCCCCAACTAACATCGTTGGTAAGCCTGCTGACTTCGCTTTTTGTCCAAGACGCTGTAAATAGGCAATCATATCCGGATGACCATAATAGCGATTTTTATTCATACGAATCACTTGGTAGCCCTCACCTTTATAAGGCAATGGCTCTGCCCCGATAATACAACCATTCGAATAGCTGCCGATTGGATTTGCTTTACCATCTGTTGCAGGAATTGGACGTTTAATCCGTTGCCAGTCTTGTGGCGAGGCTGTTGTTTGCAACGAGAAAAAAACACACCCTAAAGCAACCGCACTTGAAAGTAATTTTGCTAAAGATTTATTCATAAGATTTCCTAAAATAAGTTGATTTCTCTTCAATAAAAGAGCACAAGAAGCTTAATTTAAAAGAGTTATTTGCATTGTGCCTTAAAACGCAATAAATGGTCGAGTAAAACAATTGCAACCATTGCCTCCGCAATGGGTACTGCACGAATCCCCACACAAGGATCATGACGGCCTTTTGTCACCACTTCCACAGACTCTCCCGCTAAATTAATGGAACGGCCTGGAATCGTGATACTGGATGTCGGTTTCAATGCAATCGTTGCAATAATTGGCTGTCCTGAGCTAATGCCCCCTAAAATACCGCCAGCATGGTTACTTTCAAAACCATTGGGTGTCATTTCATCACGATGTTGACTGCCACGCTGTTCAACCACTGCAAAGCCGTCGCCAATCTCTACGCCTTTAACGGCATTAATCCCCATTAAAGCATGGGCTAAATCTGCATCAAGTCGATCAAAAACGGGCTCACCTAAACCAACAGGAACATTCTCTGCAATCACAGTTAGCTTTGCCCCAATCGAATCGCCTTCTTTTTTCAATTCACGGATTAATTCATCAAATTTTTCAACCGCACTTTCATCTGGACAGAAAAATGGATTGCTATTCACTTTATCCCAATCAATTTTATCGATAGTCCGTGGTGCGATCTTTACCTCGCCAATCTGGCTTAAAAAACCTCGCACTTCAATGCCAAACTGCTCACGTAAATATTTCTTCGCAATCGCTCCCGCAGCAACACGCATAGCGGTTTCACGTGCAGAAGAACGACCACCACCGCGATAATCACGAATACCGTATTTTTGTTGATAGGTAAAATCCGCATGTCCAGGACGGAAACGATCTTTGATATCACCATAATCTTGTGAACGCTGATCACCATTTTTAATGATCATTCCAATACTGGTACCCGTTGTTTTACCTTCAAACACCCCAGATAAAATCTGTACCTCATCGTCTTCGCGACGTGGTGTGGTATAACGTGATGTACCCGGTTTACGACGATCTAAATCAGGTTGAATATCGGCTTCCGATAATTCAAGATTCGGTGGTACGCCATCTACGATACAGCCTAATGCAATACCATGTGACTCCCCAAAGGTCGTCACACGAAAAAGTTGTCCGATAGTATTCCCTGCCATATTTTCTCTCTTTAATTAATGATTTTGGGCTAATTTTGCCACATCAATAAATGGAATCTCTTCACCTGTATCTTTGTTTTTGATAAAGATATCTAATTGGTTGAATGCAATATCAATATTATTTTCTGCAAATAATTCATTCACTCGACGATTGAGTGCATCCAACGTATCATTACGCTCAGATACTTGCCCTACATAAACACGTAATTCGTGATCTAATGTACTTGCCCCAAAGGTCAAGAATAATGCTCTTGGTTCTGGATCTTTTAAGACACTTGGTTGCTCATGCGCGGCTTGCAATAATAAGCGTTTCACTAAGTCTAAATCTGAACCATACGCCACACCAACGGAAACCACTAAACGAGTAACGGTATTAGATAATGCCCAGTTGATCACTTGACCTGTTACAAAGGACTTATTTGGCACAATCACTTCTTTTCGATCAGGATCAATCATGGTAATCGCACGAATACGGATTTTCGCCACCGTACCTGTCACGCCATTAATTGTCACGGTATCGCCCACACGAATTGGACGTTCAAATAATAAAATGATACCCGAAACAAAGTTTGCAAAAATTTCTTGCATACCAAAACCGAGACCAACGGAAAGGGCTGCAAACAACCATTGTAATTTCGACCAAGACATCCCGAGTGTTGAGAATGCCCATGCTCCACCAACTGCAACAAAGATGTAGGTTAATAAGGTGGTAATGGTATAAGGTGTACCTTGTGAAAGTTTCACTCGAGAGAAGATTAATACTTCTAAAATACCCTGAATGTTACGCACCAAAATATAGGTAATCACGACAATGATTAATGCAACAATCAAGTTAAAGAGTGAAATCGTTTCTGTCACCACGCCCGCTTCAGTTGTTGAAGTTTGTTGCCACAAGGTAATATCACGCAAATAACTTACAACGGTCACTAAATCTGACCATACATAATAGAAGATGGCAAAAAGTGCGGTCCAAATAAAGAGATCGGCAAAGCGTAGTAACTGGCTACGCACTTCATTTAAGGCTAATCCCTCTTCTTGTTCGGTAATCACGACCACATCATCAGAGGCTGAAGTATCACTTGAATCTTGTTGTTTTTGCTGACGTTTTTCTTGTAAACGTCGATAAGCTAAACGTCTTGATGCAACCGTAATACCACGATAAATAGTATGACGCACCAACGACCACACCACCCATGCAATGTAGGTATTAATAATATGCGTAATTAAATTTAAGGCGGTGTAATAATAGCCTAAAGCAACTAGTGCAATTAAAATAACAGGGACCAATTGCAATAAAACGCGCATAATTTTTAAAAGCGTTCTATCACGCTGATCCGTTACGCTTGAATTCAACGATTTTTCTGTGCGAACAAAACGTGGCGCAATAATCACAATACAGAAAAGCAAGGCAACAATCGTATTAATTTCGCCGAGGACGTCATTGGCTAAACCTGTATCCATGACATTACTGAAAATTGACGTATTCAGTAATAACACAACGGAAACAATGATACGTTTTGTGACGTCTTGCAAAGCAGCCGCGCTCTCTTTAGCAAAACCGAAATGGCGGACTAAAATACCATTCGGACGAAGAATAGCTAAGATAAAACTAAAGAACCACCAATAGCCCGCCATACTGAGCGACCATTCCCAAAACTCTTGTGGATTTTTTACAAAGAAAAAGCCTAAAAGTTGGCAAGCTGCTAAAAACCAAAGGGTACCTGATAACGATAAAAGCGCCGTATAAAATAACGCAAGAGGCGTATGCCATTGGCTATCAGAACGAAGCGTATTAATTTCGCCATTAATCACGCTCAAACGTTGTTTAATCGATTCTTTAAATTTGAAAATCAACCCACCAATCACAAACAAAATAAAGACATAAGTGAGTAAATACGGCAAATTATCAAAGTTTGTTGGAAAACCTAATTTTTTACCAATACCATCAAATTGCGCTTTGAGTGACATCGGTAATTTCTTGAACCAATCTAGATTAATTGGGTTATTACTTTTTACCCAGAAACTTTGTTGATCAAGTTTAGACTGGATCTGATCACTGATTTGTGTAATTTGTTGTTGGGTTAGCTCTAAGGAAATCGCCAAATTCAACTGATTATTCAATGACTTAATCAAATCAGAGGCAACTTTACGACGTTCTGTCAATAAACTGGCTAATTGTGCTTTTTCCGCAGGGGTAAAAGACTTATTTTCATCTTGCTCTATTTTACTGATATAGGCATCAATATCATAAAGCTCGTTACGTTTCTGAGTAATATCAAAGATCTTCACGCGCAAATCTGCGATTTGTTTTGAAAGCCCTTGAATATTTAAATTGGTTGGTAATTTTTGTTTTTGTTGTTGAATAATACGTGAAAGCACCAACGTTCCTTGCAAAGCACTAATTTGCTCATCAATGGTACGTTGGGTTTGAGTTAAATTGTCCAATACATTGCGCATACGCAATTCATCTTGCGTTAATGTATTCGTCTTCGCTGTTTGCTCAAGTAAATATTGACTCAGCTGAGCATTTAAATTCAATTCTTTCTGAATCAACGGATTTTGCTCAACATTTTGGCTTTGTTGTTGTGCTTGCTCAACTTGGTTTTGTGTTTTAGCCAAATTCTTTTGATTAATCACGTCTTGAATGGCGGCAATTTGTTTCTGTAGCGCTTGAACACGCGCATTCAATAGCTCATATCGACTTTGATAAAGTACCGTCAACTGATCACTATTTTTTAATAGCACTTGATTATAGGTATTTTTTAGCTCAATCAATTGCAATTCAAGCTGAATTTGCTGTTTTAACAACGAATTTGTCGTTGGATCAGCCAATTTCTGATTCAACTCTTGCGTACGTTTCACATTATCTGTCAAGGCAGTTTGAGCACGTTCAGATACCGAGCTCTGCCCTGCAAGTTGTGTATTCACCGCACTTAAGGCAGATTGCGCATCTTGTTGTTGATTAGTCAGTTTCTCAACCTGAGCTTGTAGATTGGCTAAGCTTTGTGAAGCATAATCAGTGTTACTTGGCGTGCTTAGCTGTTTTTTAAGATTTTGAAGATCAGCACTATTCTTCTGAATTTCAGAATCTGCATCAATAAGCGTATCTTGCAAATCGTTATTATTTTTTTGCTGTGTTTGAATTTGTTGCAAGAAATCAAGCGAAGTCTGGATTGTCGCAATATTATTTGTCTTTTCATCACCATCCGGTAATTTTTGTGCATCAGCTAATTCACTTTTTAGTGTTTTTTCTGTCGGCAAATCAGCATTACTATTCTCTGCCCAAACAGGCTGAGAAAGCGACATTGTAAAAACAAATGAAAGACCAAGTGCGGTCAAAACACGAGAGATTTTTTTCATTAAACTAACTTTCCTATTGTTGCGACAGCCAATCGGCCAGTGCTTTGCGAGAAATCTTTATTGCCCCTTGGATTAAATTCGTCGGGAGTTCATAGTAGGCAACAGGTTGCTTAAATCGTTCCAATCGTCCTTGTAAAAAAACGTTGAGAGATTCGACCGCACTTTCATTAAATGAGGTATGAAATTCAACAATCGCGACAGGGCGATGGCCAAATTCCTCATCATGTTGAGGCAAAACAAAGACTTGTTTCACCAAATCTGATTGTGCAATCACTTTTTCAATTTCTTCTGGTTGAATATTTTCACCTCCAGAAATAAACATATTATCCAATCGGCCTTGAATAACTAATTCGTCATCAAGCCATTGAGCTTTATCTTTTGTTTGGAACCAACCTTCGGCATTGGTGAGTGGAACAATATGTCCTTCTCGCCAATAGCCCATGGCAAGTCCAGCACCTTTTAACCAAACTTCTTCATTCACTAACTTGAACTCTCGGCCAAGCAAAGGTTGACCTACACCAACTTTTCCATCCGATTGTTTAGCGAATACAGTAGAAGCCATTTCGGTCATACCATAACCTGAATAACTGCGAATCCCTAATTCATTTAATGCTTGAGTTAATTTAACAGGGATTTGTGTTCCACCCAATAATACCGCTTGAGTTTGGGTAGATTGTGGATGTTCGATCAAATAATCAAACCAACGCTGCAATTGCGTTGGCACGAGAGAAACATGGGAAACCTCTCCAATAGATTGATAAAAATCTTCTTTCGGTAAAACTAAGGTTGCACCTGCGTAAAGCCAGCGCCACACAATGCCTTGTCCGGAAACATGATAAAGCGGCAAAGAAAGTAGCCACGATTGATCTTTGCCAAAACTCATTAAGGCACAAACGCCTTCTGCATTAGCTAAATGAGCAGACACATTATGCACCACCGCTTTAGGCAAACCAGTCGAGCCCGATGTTAATGTCATCGTTGCCGCTTTTGTAAAGTCAGCGTTATGTTCGGGTAATGCTTTAGTAGCTAAATAATGAATATCTTCGGCTTGATAACAAAAATCCACCCCATACACTTGGCACAATTCTTCTCTTTTTTCTTGAGGAAATGCAGGGTTGATACCTAAAATTTTTGCGCCTAGCTGAATAACGGCTAAATAAAGAAATAAGATCTGTTCTGAATTTTTACCACAAAAAGCAACCGCACTTTGCGCTGTCACACCTTGTTGTAAAAGAAAGGCTTCCACCTGATTAATTTTCTCAACAAGTTCTGCCCAAGTAAAAGGATCGCCCTGCGAATTTCGCAACGCGACCTGATTTGCATACGCTGAATTTTGGGCAAATGCTTGCCAAGGGAATTTTTGCATCGACTTAGTTGCTAACGAAATAAGGGCGAACTTCGTCGATTAAATATTCCGGCAAATGCATAGACTGCATCGCCCCTTCTAGCATCAGCATCTTACGACCACTATTGGTATTGGTAATCACCCAATATGGCGTGTCAGGAATTTGTTTCGGTTTCGTGTGATTACCCGCCACAAGCAAAGTCCCTTCGTCACGAGCAAAATAAACACGAGTACGACCTTGTAGGCTTTCTGTTGCCTGTGCGAAACTTTCTGGATTGGTACGATAAAGCGTCCGTAATATACTTAAAAAACGCACCACTGCTTTTGGCTCTTCTTTGAACTCAGCAGAATTCAAGAGTGCACGCACTTTATCAACAATATGATTGATTGCTTCATCCGATTGTTTTTTCACTGCTTTTGGCGGTTCAATAGGTTCAACTTTTGGTTGAGATACTTCGGTTGTTTTTTCCGTTAAAACAGGCTCAGAATGCACCGCACTTTTTGGCGTTTCAGCTGATGTGACTGATTCAAAGAAATCAACCGAGCTTGCTGCATGAGTGGGTAAATTCAACAAACGGCGAAGAATATCAGACGCACTTTCTCCAATAGATTGAGTTTGTGCCGCAATGTATTGATATAATTCTTCATCGACTTCAATTATCTTCATTTTTTTCTCTCCGTTTGCTAAAATTTTCGTCCATTATAACGATTTCTAACCAAATTCTCACGCAAAATATATGTCATCTTCCCAATTATTAAACCATCAATTTCACCAAGTAAAACAATCAATTAATTCACCTACCTTAGTTTTCATTCATGGCTTGTTTGGAGATATGAATAATCTTGGTGTCATCGCGCGTGCATTTAGCGATAACTATAATATTTTACGCGTAGATTTACGCAATCATGGACATAGTTTTCATTCAGAAACAATGAATTACGATGTCATGGCTGATGATGTATGGCAACTTATCGATCATCTTCAATTAGATAAGGTTATCTTAATTGGTCATTCAATGGGCGGAAAAACAGCAATGAAAATGACCGCACTTCAGCCGCAGCGTGTGGAAAAATTAGTTGTCATTGATATTGCACCTGTGGCTAATAGCAGTGCGGGACATGATGATGTGTTTCGTGGTTTGTTTGCCGTGAAAAAAGCGCAGCCACAAACTCGTCAACAAGCTAAGCCTATTTTAGAAAATGACATTGCCGAGCCTAGCGTGGTGCAGTTTATGTTGAAATCTTTTGAGCCGACTTCAAGCGAATATTTTCGTTTCAATTTGACCGCACTTTTAGTAGAAATAATAAAAAACCTTAGGTTTTAACCTAAGGTTTTTGTTTTTTAGCAAGCATTATTTTTTCTCTTCACATTTGTTGATATCGCTACATTTGCCGTAGAGATATAAACTGTGTGCTTTTAATTTGATGCCATGTTGTTCACTGATTTCTTTTTGACGTTGTTCAATAATATTATCAGTAAACTCAAATACTTTGCCACAATCTTCACAGATAATGTGATCGTGGTGTTCTGTTGGCGCAAGCTCAAAAACAGATTTGTTGCCTTCAAAATTATGACGAATTAAGATATGTGCTTCATCAAATTGGTTAAGCACGCGATATACAGTTGCAAGACCAATGTCACTACCTTGTTCTAACAAGATTTTATACACTTCTTCAGCTGAGAAATGCTCGTTTTTATGTTCTTGCATTAACGCAAGGATAGTCAGCCGGGGTTCGGTGATTTTCAACCCTGCTTTTTTGAGTAATTTGATGTTTTCTTCAGACATAATGTTCCCTTAATTAATTTGCTAAATAGAGATGGTTAAGCCAATTCTGCTAAACACATTTCATCGTAGATTTGTTTCGTCCATTTCTCTACACGTTCTGCTGTGAGTTCTGGTTGACGATCTTCATCGATACACAAACCGATAAAGTTTCCGTCGTCTAATAATGCTTTTGATGCTTCAAAGGTGTAACCATCAGTTGACCAATTGCCCACGATAATCGCACCACGTGGTTCAACGATATCACGTACTGTACCGATCGCATCACAGAAGTAATCTGCGTAGTCTTCCTGATCGCCACAGCCAAAAATACCCACTAATTTGTCAGTAAAATCAATTTCTTCTAAGGTTGGGAAAAAATCATCCCAGTCAGCTTGTGCTTCACCGTAATACCAAGTCGGAATACCGAAAAGTAAAAAATCATAACCTTCGATATCTTCTTTCGAGCTTT
>JABZOY010000054.1:0-10936 GCA_015255025.1 Haemophilus sp. | reverse complement strand
GTTAAGGATGAGAACAAGTTTTGACATAGGAACCCTATTTTTGATTGAGGTTAATAAAAATCCATTCAAAAGAACGGAGTATAAATCCTATATAGAATACACCTTTTAGCGTATAAAATAAATTAACTGGAGGGTAAAAATACGATCTTTTATTAGAAAAGTTGAAAATTTCAACAATTTCTAGTCAGGGATGACAATTAAACCTAAACTAGAGTATTATAAGCGCGGTTATTTTCAAGGATGTTTTCATGTCATCATTTTTTTCAACCTTAAAACAAGGGCAAGTTTATTTGCAAACGTGGCCACTAGAAGCGAAGCTCGGCATGATTTTCCCCGAAAATCGCATTATTAAAGCTACAAAATTTGCACAAAAATTTATGCCTTTTATGGCAGTATTTGCGGTGGTCTGGCAGCAACTTTATGCTAAAGCTGATCTTACAGCATTTTCGCTTGCTATTTTGACCGCACTTTGTGCGTTAGCGATGCCATTTCAAGGTTTATATTGGTTGGGGAAACGAGCAAAATCACCCTTAGAACCGCAAAGTTCTCAGTGGTTTTATGAGATTAGTGAACGTTTGAGAAAACAACATGAAAGTTTGCCAACGGTACAAGATAAACCGACATATCAGCACTTGGCAGAAGTATTACGAAAGGCACAGCAAAAATTAGATAAAGCATTTTGGCAAGAAATCTAGCAAATTGCTTCAAATTTAATTGACGCAAACGTTTTCCTTTTGTGTTTTTTTATGTAAAATATTGCGGTCGCAATGGCGACCCTTTTTAATTGAGAGACTATTTAATGATTGATTATATTATCATTGGCATCATCGCATTTTCGATTATCGTGAGTTTATTACGTGGGTTTGTGCGAGAGGTGATGTCCCTTGCAAGCTGGGTCGTTGCATTTATTGTCGCTAGCCAATTTTATCCTTATCTCGCCACTTATCTTACTCAAATCGAATCTGACTACGTGCGTAACGGTACGGCAATCGGTATTTTATTTGTTTTAACCTTAATCGTAGGTGGCATTGTTAATTATGTGATTAGCCAATTAGTGGATAAAACAGGACTTACCGGAACAGATCGTGTTCTCGGCGCGGCATTTGGTTTAATTCGTGGCGCATTAATCGTTGCCGCGATCTTATTCTTCTTGGATACCTTCACAAACTTTGAACAAACCGAGTGGTGGAAAGAATCAAAATTAATTCCTCATTTCGGTTTCATTATTGAATGGTTCTTCCAACAACTACAAGCAAGTTCTAGTTTTTTAAACTCAACTTTTAAACAATAAGGTAGTCAATCAGTATGTGTGGAATTGTCGGTATCGTTAGCCAAAATCCGGTTAATGAATCCATTTATGCAGCATTAACGTTATTACAGCATCGCGGTCAAGATGCGGCGGGGATTGTCACGGTCGATGATGAAAACCGCTTTCGTTTGCGTAAGGCTAATGGTCTTGTAAGCGATGTCTTCAGACAAGAACATATGTTACGTTTACAAGGCAATGCAGGCCTCGGACATGTACGTTATCCAACCGCCGGCAGTTCAAGTGTATCTGAAGCTCAGCCTTTCTATGTTAACTCACCTTATGGTTTAAGCCTTGTTCACAATGGTAACTTAACCAACTCAACCGAATTAAAAGATAAATTATTTAAAGAAGCGCGTCGTCATATCAATACCAATTCGGATTCAGAACTTCTTCTCAATATTCTTGCGAATCATTTGGATAGAGTGAATAAATACCATCTCGATCCACAAGATATTTTTAATGCAATTCGTGCGACACACAAAGATATTCGTGGTGCTTACGCATGTTTAGCGATGATTATTGGACATGGCATGGTAGCATTTCGCGACCCGTTTGGTATTCGTCCACTCGTGTTAGGTAAACGAGAAGAAAACGGATCTGTAGAATATATGTTTGCCTCTGAAAGTGTGGCATTAGACGTCGCAGGTTTTGAATTAGTGCGTGATGTTGCGCCAGGCGAAGCGATTTATGTAACCTTTGATGGCCAGCTTTATGCTGACCAGTGTGCAGAAAGTGCGGTCTTAAATCCGTGTATTTTTGAATACGTGTACTTTGCTCGTCCTGATTCAACAATAGACGGAGTGTCTGTCTATGCCGCACGTGTTCACATGGGCGAACATTTAGGTAAAAAAATTGCAAAAGAATGGGTTGAGGAAGCTGATAACATTGATGTTGTTATTCCAGTACCAGAAACTTCAACAGACATTGCGTTACAGATTGCGAAAATCTTAGGTAAACCTTACCGTCAAGGTTTTGTGAAAAACCGCTATGTTGGCCGTACATTTATTATGCCTGGACAAGCACAACGTATTAGTTCAGTCCGTCGCAAGCTCAATACGATTAAAGCAGAATTTAAAGATAAAAATGTGTTATTAGTCGATGATTCCATTGTTCGTGGTACAACATCCGAACAAATCGTGAGTATGGCTAGAGCAGCAGGTGCGAAGAAAATTTACTTTGCCTCAGCCGCGCCAGAAATTCGTTACCCGAATGTGTACGGCATTGATATGCCAACAAAACGAGAACTCATTGCCTATGGCCGTAATGTTGATGAAATTGCGAAATTGATTGGTGTAGATAAATTGGTTTTCCAAGATCTTGAAGCACTGACAGAATCAGTACGCCAAGAAAACCCAACTATTCAAGGCTTTGATTGTTCAGTCTTTACTGGTGAATATATCACTGGCGATATCACACCAGAATACCTTGATAGCATCGCTTCTCAACGTAATGATTCAGCAAAGAAAAAACGGGAAAAAGATGCAAGCAATCTTGAAATTCATAATGAAGGTTAAGCACATTTAAGATCGTAAAAAGCACTAAATTTAATGAAACGTTTAGTGCTTTTTCTTTTTGATGAAATATAAAGAAAAATAACCGCACTTAATGTATTCAAAGTGCGATCATTTTTATATGCGTTTTAGTCTTTATAAAGATCGTTATAAAGTGCGCTCTCAAATTGCACAAGTGGAGCTCGTTTTGTTTTACTTTCTAAATCACCGGTTGAATAGCCATTGATAAATTGAACGAAAGCCACTTTTTCACCACGTGCATTGGTCATAAAACCGGCAAGGTTATAAACGCCTTTTAATGAGCCAGTCTTAGCGATAACGTTTTTTACCAGTGGCGGATTAATTAAGCTGCCACGCCCACTGATTGTGCCATCCACACCTGCAATTGGGAAAGTTTCCATTAAGTGTAATTTATCTTCGTTTTTGGCGATGTATTCCAAGACTGAAAGCATGGTTTTCGGTGCAACTAAATTATGACGAGAGAGACCCGAACCATCAGCTAAGATGCTGTTACCAAATTTAATGCCTTGTTTTTGCAATACGGATTTCACTGCTAATGTGCCTAATTGGAATGAAGCAGGGCGTTTATAGTAGTTGTAGGCTACGGCTCTAAATAAGGCATCGGCAATTTGGTTATCCGATTTTTTCATCATTTTTTTCAATAGCTCAGGCAACGGTTTAGATAAATGCTGAGCGATTTTTTGTCCTTGCTGTGGTTTTTGAGGTTGTTTTACCTGACCGGTAAATTCAATACCAAGACGTTTTAATTGACGTTGAATAATGGCGGCTGCGTAGGCATCAGGATCTTGCACGGCGAAGCTGAGCCCAAATGGTTTACTTTGGCGAGCAATACAGCCTTTTACTTGATAGCGATTATTGTCATGAACAACAACATCTAACTGGCAATAACCCGCTTCTTGCTGATCCACAATATAAACTTGTCCGAAAACTTGAATAGGAAATTGAGCAGGAACGTTAATTTTGACGGTTTCACCTACAGGTTGATTTGCATCCAGCTCGGCATAGAAACAGTTATTATCGATATTTGCTGCTGCAGGAGGGGAGTTAAAGCACATTGTAAGATCGTTCCAAATCCAACCTAACCCACGATCATGGCTCGCAAATACAGAGGTATCTAAAATAAGATCACCATTGATTTTCTGAATGCCTTGGTTTTTTAAATTAGCTAATAAGCTATAAAGTTGTCCACTGGTCAGATCAGGATCGCCAGTAAATTGCACAACAAGATCGCCTTCTAAAACATTATTCTGAATTTTTCCGTTACTTAAAAGTGAGGTTTCAAACTGGAAGGCATCACCTAATACTAATTTAGCCGCGACGGCTGTGAACACTTTTTGCGTACTGGCAGGCAACATAAAGGTTGAACCATTGTAGTCTGCGATAATTTGATCTTTATTGAGGTTTTTGGCAATGATACTGGCAGAAGCACCTTCAGGTAGGTATTGGGTAATAGAAGCCACATTAACTTCAGCCATAGAGGAAAAAGAAAAGCCGAGTGTAATAAATGCCGCTTTAAGTGCGGTCGAAATAGAAGATTTTTTAGTCATTTTTAGTTCTGTTATGGTTGCTATTTTTCTCAAGACGAATAATAATAAGCTCCGAACTCAATAGAGTAAATCATTTTTTATTTTTCATTGACTGCGGCAAGGTTGCAAGACTTTGTCGTGGTTTTGTTTTTACCAAATTTCAAGGAAAAAGAATGAAACAAATTCCAATGACCGTGCGCGGTGCGGAGCTATTACGTCAAGAATTAGATTTCTTAAAGAATGAGCGTCGCCCTGAAATTATCAAGGCGATTGCTGAAGCACGTGAGCATGGTGACTTAAAAGAAAATGCAGAATATCACGCTGCGCGTGAACAACAAGGTTTTTGCGAAGGGCGTATTCAAGAAATTGAAAGCAAACTTGCAAATTGTCAGGTTATCGATGTCACTAAATTACCAAATAACGGAAAAGTTATTTTTGGTGCGACAGTTGTATTAGTGAATACCGATACTGATGAAGAAGTCACTTACCAAATTGTGGGCGATGATGAGGCTGATATTAAATCAGGTTTGATTTCTGTGAATTCACCGATTGCTCGTGGCTTGGTAGGGAAAGAGTTGGATGATACCGTGAATATTACCACACCAGGTGGAACGGTTGAGTTCGAGATTATTGAAGTAAATTATATCTAAAAAAACATCCCCTCAAATTGAGGGGATAACAATTATTTACGAGGCAGCTGGATTTTACCTTCCTCGCTTGGTCGATAAAGCACCAAAATATGCCCGATGGTTTGAACGTTAGATGATTTGGTTTCACGAACAATCGCATCAATGATTAATTGTTTGGTTTCGCGATCTGCGCCAGCAATTTTTACTTTGATTAATTCGTGATGATTTAACGCATTATCGATTTCGGCTAATACACCTTCGGTTAAGCCGTTACCGCCAAGCATGACGACAGGGCTAAGGTGATGAGCGAGTCCTTTTAAAAATTGTTTTTGTTTTGTTGATAATATTGTCATAAGGAATCCTTTAAATAGATGAATATGAGTCAAAAAAAGACCGAAAAGAGCGGTCAGAAAAAACGTGGTTTTTCAGCACTTTTTGGTAAGTCTAGCCTTGAATTTGGCAGATTGTACCCAAATATAGACGAAACTACTACAAAAAATAGTACAAAAGAAAGAGATTATGGGAAAGAAAAAACGTTCGGCGAGTTCTTCTCGTTGGCTAAACGAACATTTTAAAGATCCGTTTGTTCAGAAAGCACATAAACAAAAATTACGCTCACGTGCTTACTTTAAGTTAGATGAAATTCAACAAACGGATAAATTGTTTAAACCGGGAATGACAGTGGTGGATCTCGGTGCCGCACCAGGTGGTTGGTCACAGTATGTTGTGAGCCAAATTGGTGGCAAAGGCAGAGTGATTGCTTGTGATATTTTGGATATGAACCCAATTGTCGGCGTGGATTTCTTGCAAGGCGATTTTCGTGACGAAAATGTACTGAATGCATTATTAGAACGAGTTGGCGAAGCAAAAGTTGATGTAGTGATGTCTGATATGGCGCCCAATTTTAGTGGTATGCCATCTGTTGATATTCCTCGTGCAATGTATTTAGTTGAACTGGCTTTAGATATGTGTAAGCAAGTTTTGGCGAAAAAAGGCAGTTTTGTGGTCAAAGTATTCCAAGGAGAAGGTTTTGACGAGTATCTGCGCGAAATTCGTTCACTCTTTAGTGTCGTAAAAGTGCGTAAGCCAGAAGCCTCTCGTGGGCGTTCTCGCGAAGTTTATATTGTAGCAAGCGGTTATAAAGGCGAATAGATAATTGCTTTGATAGCTTTTCATTGTGTCGGGGATGAGATAGTATCTCGTTTAATTTTAATTAACTTAAGAAAGGCAGGTTAAACCTTGAACGATATGGTCAAAAATCTAGTTCTATGGGTTGTGGTAGCAATTGTCATGATGACAGCTTACCAAAGTTTTAATTCCAATGGCGTGAGTGACTCAACAGATTACACAACCTTTGTGTATGATGTGAGTAACAGTCAAGTGAAAGAAGCGCGTTTTGATGCGAATGAAATCACTGTGACCAAAAATGACGGTTCTAAATATATGACCGTTATGCCACCGTTGGAAGATAAAAAGCTCTTAGATGACTTATTAAATAAAAAAGTTAAAATCGAAGGTACGCCTTTTGAAAAACGCAGTTTATTATCACAAATTTTAATTTCGTGGTTCCCAATGTTATTCCTTGTAGGGGTATGGATTTTCTTCATGCGTCAAATGCAAGGTGGAGGCGGGAAAGCCATGAGCTTCGGTAAAAGCCGCGCTAAAATGCTGACCCAAGATCAAATTAAAGTGACTTTTGCAGATGTTGCAGGTTGTGATGAAGCAAAAGAAGAAGTGGCTGAAATAGTTGACTTCTTGCGTGAACCGAAAAAATTCCAAAACCTTGGTGGTAAAATTCCAAAAGGGATTTTAATGGTAGGTCCTCCAGGTACAGGTAAAACCTTATTAGCGAAAGCTATTGCGGGTGAAGCAAAAGTGCCTTTCTTTACCATTTCAGGTTCTGACTTTGTAGAGATGTTTGTGGGTGTTGGTGCTTCTCGTGTACGTGATATGTTCGAGCAAGCGAAGAAAAATGCACCATGCTTAATCTTTATTGATGAAATTGATGCGGTAGGTCGCCAACGTGGTGCCGGTTTAGGTGGTGGACATGATGAGCGTGAACAAACCCTTAACCAAATGTTAGTTGAAATGGATGGTTTCGGTGGTAACGAAGGCGTAATCGTTATTGCTGCAACTAACCGTCCAGATGTACTTGACCCTGCATTAACGCGTCCAGGTCGTTTTGACCGTCAAGTTGTTGTAGGTTTACCGGATGTGAAAGGTCGTGAGCAAATTTTAAAAGTTCACATGCGTAAAGTCCCTGTGGCTGATGATGTAGATGCCATGACACTGGCGCGTGGTACACCAGGTTATTCAGGTGCAGATTTAGCGAACTTGGTGAATGAAGCGGCATTATTTGCTGCTCGTAGCAATAAACGCACTGTATCGATGCTTGAGTTTGAAAAAGCAAAAGATAAGATCAACATGGGACCTGAGCGTCGTACCATGATCATGACGGATAAACAAAAAGAATCAACAGCGTACCATGAAGCTGGTCACGCCATTGTAGGTTACTTAGTGCCTGAACATGATCCGGTACATAAAGTCACGATTATCCCTCGTGGCCGCGCATTAGGTGTAACTTTCTTCTTACCTGAAGGCGATCAAATTAGTATCAGCCAAAAACAATTAGAAAGTAAACTTTCAACACTTTATGCGGGACGCTTAGCAGAAGATTTGATTTACGGTGAAGAAAATATTTCTACCGGTGCATCTAACGATATTAAAGTGGCAACCAATATTGCACGTAATATGGTGACTCAATGGGGCTTCTCAGATAAACTCGGTCCGATTCTTTATACTGAAGATGAAGGCGAAGTATTCTTAGGTCGCTCAATGGCGAAAGCAAAACATATGTCTGATGAAACGGCACATGCGATTGATGAAGAAGTACGTGCGATTGTAAATCGTAACTATGCGAGAGCAAGACAGATTTTGATCGACAATATGGATATTCTTCACGCCATGAAAGATGCGTTAGTGAAATATGAAACCATTGAAGAAGAACAAATCAAACAGCTAATGAATCGTGAACCTGTTACACCACCATCTGGTTGGGAAGATAACAAAGACACGAGCTCGAAAGCTAAGCCGCAAGAAGAAACAACTGAAAGTGCGGTTAATCATTCAGAAGATTCTGAAGAGTAAGAATAAAGCCTTCCTAATTAGGAAGGCTTTTTTATTTATAATGTCATTCTTTTCATCACAATATTCCGTTATAATCTAACCTTTCAAATTTGATTTAAAAATTGACCGCACTTTATGAAACTTTATGCTAATAACAAATGTCTAGATTTATCATTCCCTCAAATTATGGGAATTTTGAATTTCACACCTGATTCGTTTTCTGATAGCGGGCAGTTTTTTAGTCTAGACAAGGCATTATTTCAAGTTGAAAAAATGCTCAAAGAGGGTGCAACAATTATTGATATTGGCGGGGAATCAACTCGACCAATGGCAGAAGAAGTGCCTGAAAGTGAAGAGTTGCAACGAGTGATACCTCTTGTTGAAGCCGTGCAAAAACGTTTTGATTGTTGGATCTCAGTGGATACCTCTAAAGCAATTGTTATGCAAGAAGCAGCTAAGGTCGGCGTGGATTTAATCAATGATATTCGAGCTTTACGTGAACCTGGTGCACTCGAAATAGCAGGACAGTTGAATTTACCAACTTGTATCATGCACATGCAAGGACAGCCGCGCACAATGCAGATTAATCCGCATTATGATGATGTAGTCCAAGATGTTTATCAATTTTTAAACGATAGAACTCAAGCTTGTTTAGCAGCGGGAATCGCTAAAGAAAATATCATTTGGGATATGGGCTTTGGTTTTGGTAAAACCGTGCAGCATAATTATAAGCTTTTACAGCAGTTAGCTCACTTTTGTGAAAGTGGATATCCTGTTTTAGCAGGGCTTTCACGTAAATCGATGATTGGTGCCGTATTAGATAAACCCGTAACTGAACGTGTTGTGGGAAGTGTAGCTGGCGCATTAATTGCTGCACAAAATGGTGCGACAATTTTACGCGTACATGATGTGGCTGCAACGGCAGATGCTTTGAAAGTATGGCAAGCAACGCAACAGGCGTAAGAAAGTAACAGATTTTATATGTTGTAGAGTAAATGATTTCTGCAACATCAATTATTCAATTTATTAAGGAATAAATATGGCAAATCGTAAATATTTTGGTACAGATGGCGTACGCGGTAAAGTGGGTACTTATCCAATCACGCCTGATTTTGCATTGAAATTAGGTTGGGCTGCGGGTAAGGTTTTAGCTTCACAAGGTTCTCGCACAGTATTAATCGGAAAAGATACTCGTATTTCAGGTTATATGTTGGAATCTGCTCTTGAAGCAGGTTTGGCTGCCGCTGGCTTAACTGCTGCATTTACCGGCCCAATGCCAACCCCAGCTGTAGCGTATTTAACTCGTACTTTCCGTTTAGAAGCAGGCATTGTGATTTCGGCATCTCATAACCCTTACTATGATAACGGGATTAAATTCTTCTCTTCACAAGGTACAAAATTACCAGACGATATTGAGGAAGCGATTGAAGCCATGCTTGATCAGCCAATGGATTGTGTGGAGTCTGCTGATTTAGGTAAAGCAAGCCGTATCAGTGATGCCGCAGGACGTTATATTGAATTTTGTAAAAGTACTTTCCCTGCACATCTTGGTTTAGATGGTTATAAAATTGTGGTGGATTGCGCAAATGGTGCGACCTATCATATTGCGCCAAATGTATTACGTGAATTAGGCGCGGAAGTGATTGAAATTGGTACTGATCCAAACGGAATCAATATCAATGAAAAATGTGGTGCAACCGATGTAAAAGCGTTACAGGAAAAAGTGCTTGAAACTAAAGCGGATGTTGGTCTCGCTTATGATGGTGATGGTGACCGTATTATGATGGTGGATCACTTAGGTAATAAAGTAGATGGTGACCAAATCCTTTTCATTATTGCTCGTGAAGCTTTACGTTCAGGTCAATTAAAAGGTGGCGTAGTCGGCACATTAATGAGTAATATGAGCCTAGAAATTGCGTTAAAAATGTTAGGTGTACCTTTTGTGCGTGCTAACGTTGGCGACCGTTATGTGCTAGAAAAAATGGTAGAACATAACTGGACGTTAGGTGGCGAAAATTCAGGCCATATCATTATTGCTGATAAAAATACGACAGGTGATGGTATTATTGCATCACTAGCTGTATTAAGTGCAATGGTTCAACATCGTTTATCTTTAAACGAGCTTGCAAGTGCGGTGAAATTATTCCCTCAAGTACTAATTAACGTTCGTTTTGCAGGTGGTGATAATCCATTAGAAAGTGAAGCGGTAAAAGCGGTAGCTGCAGATGTGGAAAAACGTTTAGAAGGCAAAGGTCGAATTTTACTGCGTAAGTCTGGTACTGAGCCTCTTATTCGCGTCATGGTCGAATGTGAAGACGGTGTACTTGCAAAACAATGTGCAGAAGAAATTGCAGAAGCAGTGAAAGCGAATTAATAAAGTGGGGGCTTGCCCCCATTTTTGATCTATAAAATTTATTTTTTATTATTTTTAGGAAAGCCAATACATGAAAATTTTTATTATGCGTCATGGAGAAGCAGAAGTTATTGCTTCATCAGATGAGGCTCGGCATTTAAATGACTACGGTCGAAAACAGTCGATATTACAGGGACAATGGCTTAAAACTCATCTAAATTCAACCGCACTTTCAGTTCAAAAAGTAATTGTCAGCCCTTATGTAAGAGCACAAGAAACGTTTGAGCTTGTAAATTCAGCCTTAGGTAACACGCTTAATGATATTGAAATTTGGAGTGGGATTACACCTTATGGTAATGCTACATTGGTAGCTGATTATCTATCTGTTTTGCAAGAAGAAGGTACTGAAAGTGTTTTACTCGTTTCTCATTTACCTTTAGTAGGCAGTATTGTTTCAGAGC
>JABZOY010000053.1:0-11052 GCA_015255025.1 Haemophilus sp. | reverse complement strand
CATCAGCATAATAGTGTAAGACTTGCGGTTCACAGTGGAATTCAGTTCCCACGCCGTGACCACAATACTCACGAACCACGCTAAATCCTTGGCTTTCAGTATATTTTTGTACCGCTTTACCAATTTCGTTTAAACGAATACCCGGCTTAACCGTACGTAATCCCACATAAAGCGCTTCTTGTGCTGCTTCAACCAATTTTTGGCTACGAATATTGGTTTCACCCACGATATACATCTTCGAATTATCACCGAAATAACCGTCTTTAATCACAGTCACATCAATATTGACAATATCACCACGTTTTAATTTTTTATCATCGCTTGGAATACCATGGCAAACCACTTCATTTATAGAAATACAGGTTGCTTTCGGAAAACCATGATAATTTAAGCACGCAGGAATCACTTTTTGTACATTCACCATATAATCGTGACAAATGCGATCCAATTCACCTGTAGTCACCCCTTCTTTGACATAAGGTTCGATCATGACCAAAACATCAGACGCTAATTTACACGCTTCACGCAACTTAACAATTTCTTCTTCAGTTCTTAATGGAATGCCCATTATTTCTCCTTATTTAATTCTGATTTATTCGCATATAATAGCACTAATTCCGTGAAAAATCTTGAATGAATTAACAGGTTATTAGATAATACAAGGATTATTTTTAGGAAAGTGGGGATAGAGATATGTCAGATTTAGATATGGCCGTACCGCTAACTTTTACTGATGCGGCAGCCAATAAAGTAAAAAGTTTAATTAGCGAAGAAGAAAACAACGAATTAAAATTACGTGTTTATATTACCGGTGGCGGTTGCAGCGGTTTCCAATACGGTTTCACCTTTGACGATAAAGTCAATGAAGGTGACCTAACCATTGAAAAAGGCGGTGTGCAATTAGTGATTGACCCAATGAGTTTACAATACTTAATTGGCGGCACCGTGGATTACACTGAAGGCTTGGAAGGTTCTCGTTTTGTGGTGAACAATCCAAATGCAACCAGTACCTGTGGTTGCGGTTCTTCATTCAGCATCTAACATGGATTTTCAATTTACCCATTATCTAGGCAATGTACATGCTAAATGTTCGATGGAACACATTGCCCTAGCCAATTGGTTTAATTCAGAAGTGCGGTCAAATCCTCAAGCGTTTTTGACCGCACTTTCTGCCTGTGAGCTAATTAAAAATAATGATGAAGTCACGCTGATTGGTTCTGAATACACGCTTTTTATCAATACCGATGAAGTGATGATTCGCGCCAATAATCTTGCAATTGAAACAGATGAAATTTTAGAAGACGACTTCCATTATTATGATGAAGAAAGTATCGCTTTCTGCGGTACAACAGACTTCATTCACTTTCTTAATGCCTATTTTGAATTTATTGCTTAACCTCATTCTCTGAAGCTAACTATTATGTCGGAAACGGAAAACACCTCATCAGAACAACAAGAAACACAAGTGCCAGATAAGCGCCGTTCTTGTAAAATCTTTTTAGCTAAAGCAGCCTTTACTTTAGGGACGCTCGCCGTATTTTATGGTGGCTATTTAGACTGGCAAATTCGCTCAAAAATGGATGGCCAGATTTGGCGTTTACCGGCTGAAGTGTATAGTCGCTTAGAAAGCGTAAAACTGTCTGATAACCTTTCTTTTGATGAAGTGATTCAAATCTTATTGGATAACGAATACCGTCAAACTACTATGATTGCAGCACCAGGCGATTTTAAACTCGAAGACGATACTATCGTGTTACTTCGTCGTGCATTCCCTTATCCTGATAAGCCTGAACCACAACGGGTATTACGTTTACGTTTTACCGATAACAAACTTTCTCGTATTGAAGATTTAGTCAACGTAAAAGCGGTTGATGAATTCCGTCTTGCGCCTAAATTAATTGCCATGTTGGAATCGGATAATGAAGATCGTTTAGCGATTCCATTACAGCACTACCCTCGCTTACTCATTGATGCCTTATTACTGACAGAGGATCGCCGTTTTTATGAGCATAACGGGATTAATCCTGTGGGTATTGTGCGAGCAATGATTGCCAATATTAAAGCCGGTCAAACAGTTCAAGGCGGCAGTACACTCACTCAGCAATTAGTTAAAAACTTGTTCTTATCCAGTGAACGTTCTATTACCCGTAAAGCCAATGAAGCGTTGATGTCATTAGTATTAGATTGGCGATATGATAAAAACCGTATTTTAGAAACCTATCTTAACGAAATTTACCTTGGTCAAAATGGCGATATCCAAATTCACGGTTTCGCATTGGCAAGCCAATTCTATTTTGGTCGTTCTATCCGTGAAATTAGCCTAGACCAAATTGCCCTTTTAGTTGGCATGGTGAAAGGCCCATCCCTTTATAATCCATGGCGAAATCCACAATATGCACTCGATCGACGAAATGTGGTATTAAAGCTGATGCTTGATCACCAAATGATTGGGGATGAGTTATATGAGATGTTGAGTAAACGTCCATTAGGCGTGCAAGCTAAAGGACAAATTTCACGTAAATACCCTGCTTTCATTCAAACATTACAAGCGGATCTTCGTCGTCAATTAGGGGAAAACAAAACATCTGCACTACTTGGTGCACGAATTTTCTCCACAATGGATTTAAAACAACAGGAACAAGCTGAAAATGCCGTGGTGAATACAGTCAATCAATTGCAAGTACAAACTAAAAATCCATATTTAGAAGGAGCAATGATTGTCGCGGATTATCACTTGGGTGAAATACGTGCTGTTGTCGGTGGATTACAAACAGAATATGCTGGATTTAACCGAGCCTTAATGTCAAAACGTCAAATTGGTTCTTTGGTAAAACCATCCATTTATTTGACCGCACTGATGAATCCGGAACAATTTCGTTTAAATACTCCAATTCAAAACCAGCCAATCACGATTTATGTTAAAGGTAGCCAACCTTGGCAACCTCGTAACTACGATCGCAAATATAGCGGTTCGGTTATGTTGATGGATGCCCTTGCCCGCTCATTGAATATTCCAACGGTGAATATTGGGATGAAAGTTGGCTTAAGCAAAGTCATTGATACGCAAAAAGCCATGGGTTGGGACAATGTGACGATTCCAAAAGTCCCGGCGACCTTGCTTGGCTCTTACAGTATTTCACCTTATGATGTGACAAAACTCTACCAAACCATTGCCAATCAAGGTGGTAAAATTGAGTTAAGCACCATTCAAAGCATTACCGATCGCCAAGGCAATATTATTTACGAACACAATACCGTGCCGGATCAAGTGGTGCCGAGAGAGGCAGCTTATCAAACCTTATATGCGATGCAACAAACCGTAGAACGTGGTACCGCACGTAGCTTACAAAATGATTATGCGGATCTTCGTCTTGCGGGTAAAACAGGGACAACCAACGATGCTCGAGATACGTGGTTCGTGGGTATTGATGGTAAGAATGTCAGCACCATTTGGTTAGGTCGTGATGATAACGGCGAAACCAAATTAACCGGTGCCTCAGGTGCATTACAAATCTATAAAGATTACTTAAACCGTGTTGTCATTGAAAAACTGAAACTTGGTCAACCTTCTACCATTAAATGGGTTGGCATCAATGCTTACGGTAGTTGGAGTTGTGGTAGCAGCAGAACAATCCCAGTTTGGGCAAATAAAGATCAAAATTTCTGCGCTTCAGCACAAACAACGAGTACTGCGACTGCTACCGCGGCGCAAACCACGCAATCACCACAACCTGAACAACCTGAATCACCAAAACAAGAAAGTGTATGGGATGTGTTAGATAATAAAGCGCCTGTTGAAGAAGCTATGCCGGCTCAATAAATAGACTTATTTCTGACCGCACTTTTATATCTCCATAAAGCGCCTAGCAAGGGCGCTTTATTCTTTTTCGCATAAAAGAACCGTCTCTAGATTTCCAACGCGTGTGAATTTTTTGATCTCCATCACAAAAATTAGAATTATTTATTGCCATTTCACTGATATCAAAGGATAATTATAAATAGGAATTAATTTCATTTGAGGTAATGAGGTAAATAGCAATGCTATTCCGTTCTATTCGATTTTTCTTTTTAATTTTTTCACTCGCCTTTTCTTCTTCACTCTTTGCACAAGATAACTATCAACAATGGGTTGATGATATTACGGCTCGCTTAGATAAAACGTCTCAACTTATCCAACAAGGCAATACAGATGACGCCCGTACTGAAGTGCAAATGGCTTATTTTGAAGTCTTTGAAAATCTAGAAGGTCCAATTCGTATCAATTTCTCAGCACAAAAAAGCTACCAAATGGAAGCGACTTTTGGCGAGATCCGTAAAATGATCGGTGAAGGCAGTTCACAAAAAGATATTCAGACTAAAATCGATCAGCTCAAAAAAGAATTACAAGAAGTGTTGCCTTCATTGATTGAAGGTCATCAGCTCAATGCCGATGGTCAACATGGTGTTTATGATAATCAAGAGATCGCCCCTTATTGGCAACAAAGTTTTAAAACCATTGATGATTTGCTCGCTCAAGGGCTCGAAGCGTATCAAAATGGTGATCTCGCTAACGCGAAAAAATTGTTCCAGCAAGCGCAATACGATGGTTATAAAAATTCAGAAATGGAAATGTCCATTCGCCAAAATCGCTCTGCAGAAACTTCAGCAGCGATTAATCAACAGTTTTACAACATCATCCGTTTAAGTGAACAAGCCGATCAAATCACAGAAATTGGCTATCAAAGTACGCAATTGTTACAAGATATTGAAGAAAACTTGCCTAACCTGCCAACGACACGTGAAGAACAAAATGTTCAATCCAATGCAGCACAGCAAACAACAGATAATCAACAAGAGCAAGATTGGAATAAAATTAAACAAGAGATCAACCAACGTATTCAACAAGCTATTACGCTCTATCAACAAGGTGAAAGCAAAAAAGCAATTCTTTCCGTACAAGACACCTATTTCGACGTGTTTGAAAGTACAGGAATGGAAAACAAAGTGGGCTCCCGTGATAGTAACTTTAAAGCGGAACTTGAAGGCTACTTTACTCGTCTCGTCAGTTTAATGAAAGCGGATCAAGGCGATAAATTACAAGCTCAAGCAGATGGTCTAAACCAGAATTTAACTAAAGCAGTTGAAATGTTACAGGGTGAAGAACAAAGCGATTGGTCTATGTTCTTATATAGCCTTTTAATCATTCTTCGTGAAGGTTTAGAAGCTTTATTAATTGTTGCGGCTATCGTGACTTACTTAATTAAAAATAACCACCAAGATAAATTGCCGGTTATCCGTCAATCTGTTTATGTGGCATTAATTGCCAGTGTGATTACCGCATTTATCTTCCAACTTATCTTTGAAAATTCAGGTCAAAACCGCGAATTGCTCGAAGGCTTTACGATGATTTTTGCTGTAGTCATGCTGTTTATGATGAGTTACTGGTTATTGTCTAAAGTCGAAGCACAAAACTGGAAACGTTATTTAGAAGGTAAACTCTCTACGGCCCTCACTACAGGCTCACTCATTGGCTTATGGCTTACCAGCTTCTTAGCCGTATATCGTGAAGGGGCGGAAACCGTATTGTTCTACTATGCCCTCGTGGGTGATGCGAAAAGTGCGGTCAGTTTTATCTATCTTTTCGCAGGTATCATTGTCGGCGCAATTATTCTCACCATTTGCTACTTCGTGATGCGTTATACCGTGGTGAAACTACCACTTAAACCATTCTTTATGTTCACGGGTTCTTTCATGTATTTAATGGCCTTTGTATTCGCCGGCAAATCTGTTTTAGAACTCATTGAAGGCAAACTTTTCGAGCCAACGCTGATTAGCGGTGTGCCTGAAATTTCGTGGTTAGGTATTTATCCTTATATGGAAACCCTAATTCCACAAGCAATCTTACTCATCGCAGCCGTATTTGCTCTGTTTATTATGAAATATCAAAGCAAAAAAGCCGCGTAATACCCAACAATCCTTTAGGAGAAAAACAATGAAAAAAGCACTTTTAGCAACAGCATTATTTGCGGGTATTTTTACCGCGTCTACTGCAAACGCATTCCAAGAGTATCCAATCGGCGAAGCGGTAACCATGAATGAAATGGAAATTGCAGCGGTTTATCTCAAACCAATCGATATGGAACCACGTGGCATGGGTTTACCTGCTGCGAAATCAGATATCCACTTAGAAGCGGATATCCATGCAGTAAAAGGTAACAAAAATGGCTTTGGTGATGGTGAATGGATGCCTTACTTAACCATCAACTATACTTTAGTGAATACTGATACTGGCGAAAAACAAGAAGGTACTTTCATGCCAATGGTAGCAGGTGACGGCCCTCACTACGGTGCAAACGTGAAAATGATGGGCGTGGGTAACTATAAATTAACTTACCACATCGACCCTCCATCAAAAGCAGGTATGCACCGTCATACCGACTCTGAAACGGGTGTAGGTCGTTGGTGGAAACCATTTGATGTAAGCTATGAATTCAAATTCACTGGCATCAAATAATCTCAGGTAAATCTTGATTTTACCGACTTGCCTTCCCTTGTTTGTCTGGGGAAGGCAATAGCATTTCATTTAACCTTAAAATATTGTCTGTTTTATCCTATTAAATGGTCAAACTATGAATTATTTTTTTACTTTCCTGCTTCAAGCACTTTTACCTTTTTCATTATTGCTCGGTGTTTATCACAGTAAACAATCCACTGTAAGTGCAAAAAAAATAATTTGGCTTAGCCTATTCGGTTTTATTGCCGGTATCGCACTTCGCCTTAGTTTACCTGCGGGACAAATCACCAATTTAATCGTCAATGCGGTAATATTGGCGCTATTGATTATCTTTGCCTTATGTTTAATTTTCGGCAAAGGTCGATTACCTGCCTTTTGGCAAACCGTATTAATGTTCATCGCGGGCAGTTTCTGGGCAAAAGATCCTAACATTACCGCGCTTGTTTCTACTGATGTCATCAACACCGACTCAATCCTGCACATAAGTGCGGTCATTTTTGCCTTTGTTTTTTGTTTATGTTTACAAGGCTGGATTGATTTACTTTTAAAACAAGCGGGAAAAACACAACAAAAATCGACCGCACTTTTAAAAGGTGTGATGAGCCTTCTCTTAATTTGCTTACTTGTTCCCCTTATTGGCGAACTCTTATTAATTTTAATGAAGCTTCAAGTGCTTGAACTCACCAAACTACGTTTAAGCTTCGTTGCGAAATCGGGCGAAATCACTCGCTGGTTAAATTACATCTGTGCAGCATTGCTCTTCGTTGTACTTGCCATCTTTTACGGCAAAATTCATTTATCACGCAAGCAACAAGTTAATGCGACACAAGAACCCATTGAAAAACGCCAAAAATTAGCCGCATTGCGTACCTCCTCTCGCTTACTTGGTTGGGGCTATTTCGCCTTAGCAATTATTTTTGCTACACAGCTTTATTGGGAGCAAATTGCTTCTCGTCCTCCACAACTTTCAGAAGCGATTCCTGTTACCTTAGATGACAAGCAACAAGTGCATATTCCAATTGAGCAAGTAAAAGACGGAAAATTACACCGTTTTGTTTGGATTGCTGATGACGGTAAAGCTGTGCGTTTCTTTGTCATTAATCGTCAACCAGATAAATTAAGTCTAGCTGCGGTATTTGATGCCTGCTTGCTTTGTGGTGACCAAGGTTATGTTATGGAAGGTAACCAAGTCGTTTGTGTGGGCTGCGGCGTACATATGTTTATTCCATCTATTGGTAAACCGGGTGGATGTAATCCTGTGCCGATTGAAGATTGGCAACAAACTGAGACTGAAATTCTCATTAATCGGAACAGCTTAGAAGAAGGATTAAATTTATTTAGCACGATTGTTGAAATCGATGTAAAAGATCCGATTAGTGGCGCTCAAATGAAAAACACTAAAACGGAACACAAATATAATTACGAAGGTAAAACTTACTTCTTTGAAAGTGAGAAAAATCTTGATTTATTCCGTGATAACCCTGAAAAGTATTTAGGTAAGGGGGAATAATGCTAGCAAGAATGTTATTTCAATCTTGGCGTTTCAGCATTAAACGTAAACTGCTGGCCGTTATTACTATTTTCTTAGCGGCAGGCTTAGTCTCTGCGCTCTTGGCGGTATCCATTGATATTGGCGATAAAATGGCAAAAGAGCTCAAATCTTACGGAGCCAATATTTTAGTTGAACCTGCGAGTAATGCAGCCCTGCCTGATGAACTCAGTCATAACGCAGATTTAAGTAGCCAAGATTTTCTCGATGAAAAAGAGCTGCCGAATATTAAAGATATTTTCTGGCGAAATAATATCGTAGGTTTTGCCCCCTTATTAAGTGCAGATGTAAAAGCAGAAACGCTTTCCACAAACACTCACGATAAATCAACCGCACTTGGACAAATTAATGTGTTAGGTACGTTTTTTGATCACAACATCCCTGTACCAGATGAAGATGATTACCACACAGGACAAAAAATTATTAGTCCTTATTGGCATGTGCAAGGGGAATGGGTCAACGATCTTGAAACACCTGAAGGAGAATTTATTCCTGCATTGATTGGTGAGCAATTGGCTCAACGAACTGGCTTAAAACAAGGTGATAAAATCCAGCTTCGCTATCAAAATAATGAGCTAGATAATCAAAGTACGGTTGAAATTACCGGTATTTTATCCACGGGAGGGGCTGAAGATAATCAATTAGTCATGCCGCTCAATGCTGTGCAAAAATTGCTGGGCTTAGAAGGGAAAATTCAATCAGTTAAAGTTTCTGCGCTTACCGTACCAGAAAATGATCTTTCTCGTAAAGCCCGTGCTAATACCGATGCATTGGATGCGGAAGAGTACGATCGTTGGTATTGTACGGCTTATGTCTCTTCTATTTCACACCAATTAGAAGAAGCTATCTCAGGCGCTATTGTTCGCCCAATTTGGCAGGTTGCAGCGTCAGAGGGGGTCGTCATTGGTAAAATCCAGTTATTGCTTGCTGTCGTTACTCTCGCCGCTTTAATCGCGGCGGCTATGGGGATTGCCTCATTAATGAGTACAGGGATCATTGAGCGTTCAAAAGAAATTGGTTTAATGAAAGCGTTAGGCGCATACCAATGGCAAATCGCGTTATTGTTTTATTGCGAAGCCATTATCAGTGCCTTAATTGGTGGTTCGCTTGGTTGTATTGCAGGTTGGGGCTTAGCAAGATTTATTGGTTCAGCACTATTTGGCGTACCATTGAGTTTTGCTTGGATTGTAATCCCTTGCGTATTAATGCTGTCTATTTTAATTGCTGTAGTGGGTACTTGGTTCCCTGCTCATCGTATTGCCAAACTTTACCCTGTGGAGGTGCTCTATGGCCGCCAATAAAAGTATGTTTTGGCGTTTAATCTTCCAAGCATTACGCCTACGTTTACAACGAGTATTTATTATCTTCTCTGCACTGACTGTTGGTGCGTCCATTGTGACGGCAATGGCTGCGGTGTATTTCGATATCAATACCAAAATGAGCCAAGAGCTCCGTACCTTTGGGGCAAACTTTTACATCGGTGCAGCCAATGGTGGATTGATGAAGGAACGCCAATTAAAGCAAATTCTGCACCATGCACCGGATAATTTTATCACCGCTGCCAGTCCTTATTTATATGGTGTTGCGCGAAGTGATTTAGAAAAAATTGTGATTATGGGCGTGTGGTTTGAAGATATGCGTGTGCTTGCACCTTATTGGCAAATTACCGGCTCTGCCATTAATGTGAATTTTGATGATCGCAATGCCATGATTGGGAAAACCTTAGCAGAACGCCTTAATTTAGGTGTTGGAAGTAAATTAACGCTGTCTAAAAATTCAGTTGAAAAACATGAATTCACAATAAAAGGTATTGTTGAGGCAGGTGATGCCACAGACAACATGTTAATCGTGAATTTAGAGTTTGCCCAAAATTGGTTGGATAAAGAAGGATTAGCAAACAACGCCTTGCTCAATGTAAAAAATGAACAAGGTAATGTCGCACAATTTGCCCAAGACATTATGAAACATCAACCCGATCTGACCGCTCGACCAATTCGAAAAGTCTCCGCTTCTGAAGGGCAGATTTTAGATAAAATCAAAGGATTGATGGGGTTAATATCATTGGTCATTTTGATTCTTGCCACCCTTTGTGTGAACACCACATTGATTGCGATTGTTGGTGAGCGAGCAAAAGAATTTGCACTACAAAAAGCCCTAGGTGCCAAACAAAGTGACATCATTAAACAGATTAGTACCGAGATTCTGATCATTGCACTTTGTGCAATTGTCGCGGGCCTGATTCTCGGCTACATCTTGGCACAATTACTTGGATTAACCGTATTCAAATCTTATATTGATATGCGTCTGCCAGTTATTCCAATTACTATCGTCTTATCGTTATTGGTTGCCTTTATTGCGGTGATTGTACCAACCAAACGAGCTTTAAATATTCAAACCGCAAATGTGTTAAAAGGGGAATAAAATGAGTGAATTTGTAATTGAAACGCAACATTTATATAAACGATTCGGGCAAGTCACTGCTTTAGAAGATATTAATATTCAAATTCGCCAAGGTGAATTTATTGCGATAATGGGTGCATCAGGTTCAGGTAAAACCACGCTGATGAATATTCTGACCGGCTTAGATACGGCTAGTGAAGGTAAAGTTATTCTAGATGGTGTCGATGCGGCACAACTGGATGAAGTGGGTCGTCAGCGTTTTCGTGCAGAAAAAATTGGTTTAGTCTTCCAACAATTCCATTTGATCCCTTATTTGACCGCACTTGAAAATGTGATGCTCGCACAGCACTATCACAGTGTGATTGATGAAGCAGCGGCTAAAGCAGTACTCGAACAAGTAGGATTGGGTCATCGTATAGATCACCGTCCAAGCCAACTTTCTGGGGGGGAACAACAACGGGTATGTATTGCTCGTGCATTAGTGAACCAACCTCCGGTTATTTTTGCCGATGAGCCTACGGGTAACCTAGACGAAAAAAATGAAGCACTTGTACTGGATTTACTACAAGAATTAAATCGCCAAGGTCGAACCATCGTCATGGTTACACAC
>JABZOY010000052.1:0-11117 GCA_015255025.1 Haemophilus sp. | reverse complement strand
GCTCAACGTCAAGCAACAAAAGATGCGGGTCGTATCGCAGGCTTAGAAGTTAAACGTATTATCAACGAACCAACAGCAGCAGCATTAGCTTACGGTTTAGATAAAGGTCAAGGCAACAAAACTATCGCTGTTTATGACTTAGGTGGTGGTACATTTGACTTATCTATCATCGAAATTGATGAAGTAGGTGGCGAAAAAACCTTCGAAGTATTAGCAACCAACGGTGATACTCACTTAGGTGGTGAAGACTTCGATAACCGCGTCATCAACTACTTAGTAGATGAGTTCAAAAAAGAACAAGGCGTTGATTTACGTAACGATCCACTTGCAATGCAACGTTTAAAAGAAGCAGGTGAAAAAGCGAAAATTGAACTTTCTTCTGCACAACAAACTGATGTGAACTTACCTTACATCACTGCAGATGCAACTGGTCCTAAACACTTAAACATTAAATTAACTCGTGCTAAATTAGAATCTTTAGTAGAAGATTTAGTGGCTAAATCACTTGAACCTGTAAAAGTTGCATTAAACGATGCTGGCTTAAGTGCATCACAAATTGATGATGTTATCCTAGTGGGCGGTCAAACCCGTATGCCATTAGTACAACAAAAAGTAGAAGAATTCTTCGGTAAAGCACCTCGTAAAGATGTGAACCCAGATGAAGCCGTTGCTATCGGTGCAGCAGTTCAAGGTGGTGTATTAGCAGGTGATGTAACTGATGTATTATTGTTAGACGTAACACCGTTATCTTTAGGTATCGAAACCATGGGTGGTGTAATGACTACCTTAATTGAGAAAAACACGACGATTCCAACTAAGAAATCACAAGTGTTCTCAACAGCAGAAGATAACCAAAGTGCAGTAACCATTCACGTGTTACAAGGTGAACGTAAACAAGCATCAGCAAATAAATCTTTAGGTCAATTCAACCTTGAAGGCATCAACCCTGCTCCACGCGGTATGCCACAAATTGAAGTAACCTTCGATATCGACGCTGACGGTATCATCCACGTTTCTGCGAAAGATAAAGGTACGGGTAAAGAACAACAAATCACCATCAAAGCCTCTTCAGGTTTAAGTGATGAAGAAATTCAAAAAATGGTTCGTGATGCAGAAGCAAACGCTGAAGCAGACCGTAAATTTGAAGAATTAGTACAAGCTCGCAACCAAGCAGATCACCTTGTACACAGCACACGTAAACAATTAGAAGAAGCAGGTGACAAAGTTCCAGCTGAAGATCGTGCCGCAATTGAAAGCGCATTAAGCGATTTAGAAACTGCAGCGAAAGGTGAAGATAAAGCAGCAATCGAAGCTAAACTTCAAGCACTTGCAGAAGTGGCTCAAAAACTTGCTCAAGCTGCACAACCACAAGCTGATGCACAACAAGCTCAAAGCAACAGCAAACCAAATGATGATGTTGTTGATGCAGAGTTTGAAGAAGTGAAAGATAACAAATAATTTCACTTGAACCAAAATTAAAGGGCGTAGCGATACGCCCTTTTGGTGTATTCATTCATCAGCATTTTTCCTGACTTTATTTAAAAAAGTGAAGTCAGGAAAAATAGGTTTATAGGATAAATCACATGATTATTCTACTAAACAATGAGATGGGAATTTATATCACTCATTTCTACACTACAAACCTAAAGTGTAAAAACATGATGAAAAATGACCGCACTTTATCCCGAAATAAGCCCAATTCAAGGGGAAAATAATGAAATTCGAAACAAAATGTCTCCATGCTGGTTATAGTCCTAAAAATGGAGAGCCGCGTGTTCAACCAATCGTACAAAGTACCACTTACACTTACGATTCAGCAGAAGAAATTGGCAAGTTATTTGATTTACAAGCAGCCGGTTATTTCTATACTCGCCTAGCAAACCCAACGACAAATGCTGCGGAAGAAAAAATCACGGCACTTGAAGGTGGCGTGGCAACAATGTGTACTGCTTCTGGTCAATCTGCGGTTTTCTATGCGATGTTGAATATTTTAGAAGCCGGCGATCATTTTATTTCCTCTTCTTATGTGTATGGCGGTACTTACAATTTATTTGCCCATACATTCAAAAAAATGGGTATCGAAGTAACTTTTGTGGATCAAGATTTACCGCTTGAAGAACTCAAAAAAGCGATTCGTCCAAATACAAAAGCGGTTTTTGCTGAAACCATTGCGAACCCCGCTTTACGCGTGTTGGATATTGAAAAATTTGCTGCCTTAGCGAAAGCTGCAGAGGCGCCATTATTAGTTGATAACACCTTTGCAACGCCCTATTTTTGTCGCCCAATCGAATTTGGCGCAAACGTGGTCATTCACAGCACATCTAAATATTTAGACGGTCATGCTATTGCCTTAGGAGGATCCATTACTGATGGTGGTAACTTTAATTGGAATAACGGCAAATATCCGCAATTAAGCACGCCAGACCAAACTTATCATGGTTTGGTTTACACAGAAACCTTTGGCCCTGCAGCTTATATTGTCAAAGCGCGTGTTCAATTAATGCGTGATTTAGGTGCAGCGCCTGCCCCACAAAATAGTTTCTTATTGAATGTAGGTATGGAAACCCTTGCGCTTCGCATGCAACGTCATTATGAAAATGCTCAAGCCGTAGCCGAGTTTTTAGAAAAACATCCACAAGTCGCTAAAGTGAATTACCCTGGTTTACCAAGCTCGCCAGATTATGCGCTCAAACAAAAATACTTACCGAACGGTTTGTGTGGTGTCATTTCCTTTGAGATTAAAGGTGACAAAGAAACCGCGGCAAAATGGTTAAACGCGTTACAAATGACCTCACGTGAAGTACACGTAGCCGACATTCGTACTTGTGCGTTACATCCAGCGACTTCAACACATCGCCAATTAAGTGAAGCTGAACTAGAACAAGCCGGTATTTCTGCAGGACTTATTCGTCTTTCTTGCGGTATTGAAAATATCCAAGATATTTTAGCTGACTTAGAACAAGCATTCGCTGCAGCGAAATAAGTATTATAAGGCAGGCAAATTGCCTGCCATTTTAAACGAGAGATAAAAGCGTTCAGCTTATCGCTTATTTTTATTTGTTTACTTATCTTAATAGTAAGCAAACAAAAACAAGTATAAATTAACGTATTTACCCTTGATATTTCTGCCTTCGGCATCATTTTTATTGTTAGGTATGTTGTTAATGCAGTACCACACAATAACAAAATAAAATTTTTTAAATTTATATTTTTAAACGGAAAACGAAAACATTATGGCAAAGAAAGATTATTACGACGTTCTTGGTGTTGAACGTGGCGCAGATGAAAAAGCAATTAAACGTGCTTACAAAAAACTCGCCATGCAATATCACCCTGATAGAACCAAAGGTGATAAAGCCAAAGAAGAAAAATTTAAAGAAATCCAAGAAGCCTATGAAATCTTAGGCGATAAAGAAAAGCGTGCCGCTTACGATCAATACGGTCACGCAGCCTTTGAACAAGGTGGCATGGGAGGCGGCGGCTTCGGTGGTGGATTCAGCGGCGCTGATTTTGGTGATATTTTTGGTGATATGTTCGGCGATATCTTTGGCGGTGGCGGACGTGGTCGTCAGCGTGTAGTTCGCGGTGAAGATTTACGATATGACATCCAAATTACGTTAGAAGAAGCCGTAAAAGGTACAACCAAAGATATCCAAATTAATACCCTTGCACACTGCGATAGCTGTGATGGTACTGGCGCAGAAAAAGGATCAAAAGTTGAGACATGCCCAAGCTGTCATGGTTCAGGTCGTATTCGTCGCCAACAAGGTTTCTTCGTAACTGAAGCGGTTTGTCCTACTTGTCATGGTTCTGGTAAGAAAATTGAAAAACCATGTAAAAGCTGCCATGGCGAAGGTCGCGTTCACAAGAAGAAAAACCTTTCTGTTAAAATCCCAGCAGGTGTGGATACCGGCAATCAATTACGTTTAAGCGGTGAAGGCGCAGCAGGTGAAAATGGTGCTCCAGCAGGTGATTTATATGTAGTTATTCACGTTAAAGAACATCATATCTTTGAACGTGATGGAAATAATCTCTACTGCGAAGTGCCAATCAGTTTCTCAATGGCAGCGTTAGGAGGTGAAATTGAAGTCCCAACCTTAGATGGTAAAGTGAAACTCAAAATCCCTGCGGAAACCCAAACAGGCAAACTCTTCCGTATGCGTGGTAAAGGAGTAAGCTCTACACGTACTGGCTACGCAGGCGATCTCATTTGTCGAGTAGTGATTGAAACACCGGTGAACTTAAATAAAGAACAAAAAGAATTATTAGAAAAACTGGAAGAAAGTTTGAAAGGACAAAAATCGCATAGTCCGAAATCTTCAAGCTTTTTAGACGGTGTGAAGAAATTCTTTGATAATTTAGGTAAGTAATCCTAAACAGAAAGTGCGGTCAATTTTAAAACTATTTTGAAATTGACCGCACTTTTATTTTATAAGCAATGATTTTACACGACAGAAATGGCTTTTATTTGCACATAAACATCCATGCCTTGAGCGAAATGCAATTCATTAAACGCCCATTTACTGATACTTGCCCAAACTTTATGCCCTTCCACCAACACCGCAATGTCAATGCGATTCTCTTGCGGAACGATTTGTACAATTTGCCCTCGTAAGATATTACGAATGCTCGTTTGCTCTGGCTTGCTAAGAGTGAGTGACACATCGGAACTATAAATACAGACGCGTACTTTTTCATTCGCTTGATGATGCACTTCGTTGATCCAAAGCTGTTGTTCGCCCAAAGAAAGTGCGGTCATTTTATAGATTGGATTATGTAAATATACTGGCAACGCCAACACACTACTCTGTTCCGATTCGCCTTTCCAAGGGGCAAATAACGGACTGTTCCACACATTTTCTAAGGAGTCATAGGCTTTCACTTTACCGTTTTCCATCAGCACAACACGATCGGCCAAACGTAATAATTCGTCCAAACTGTGCGTCACATATAAAATCGGCACATTAATTTCTTTGGATAGACTTTCCAGATATTGCATAAGCTCACGTTTGCGAGGCACATCTAAAGCTGAAAGCGGTTCATCCATTAACAAAATATCAGGATCTGTTAATAAGGCTCGCCCAATCGCCACACGTTGTTTTTCGCCACCCGATAAAGTAAGCGGATAGCGTTTGAGTAAGGATTCAATACCAAGTAGCTGAACGATATAGTCAAAGTCTTCACGGCTGACATTCTTCATGCCATAACGTAAATTGCCTTTGACGTTGTAATGTGGAAATAAACGAGCATCTTGGAATACGTAACCAATTTTGCGCTGATGCACGGGGAGATTCTCACCGTTCTCTACATCCACCAAAGTGCGGTCATTTAAACGAATAAATCCCTGATCAGGATGAGTTAAACCACTCACTAAATTAATCAATGAGGTTTTACCCGAACCTGACAAACCAAAAATAGCTGTCACACCTTGAGTTGGCAGCTGCAGATCCGCACGTAAGGTCAGGCGACCTAATTGTTGTTGTACATTAATGTGTAGCATCGCCCTGCCCCAATTTTTTCTGCATCCGTTTGCTCAATGTTTCGGAAAGCAATAAAGAAATTAATGAAAGGATCACCGCAAACAAGCAAAGGCGTGCAGTTTGTGCTTCTGCGCCAGGTGTTTGGATAAATGAATACATCGCTAAAGGAATGGTTTGGGTCTCCCCCGCAATATTGGAAACGAAAGTAATAGTCGCACCAAACTCCCCTAAAGAGCGTGCAAAACCTAATACTAAACCTGCCAATACGCCAGGTAAAGAAAGAGGCAACGTGATTGTAAAAAAGACTCGCCAAGGCGAAGCGCCAAGCGTTTGTGCGGCTTGCTCTAATTTAAAATCAATGCTTTCCAAGGAAAGACGTATCGCTCGTACGACCAATGGAAATGCCACCACCGCTGAAGCTAATACTGCTCCCTTCCAGCTAAAGCCGAAGGATAAGCCAAACCATTGATATAAATACTTGCCAATAAAACCATTACGCCCCATGGCGACTAATAATAAATAGCCGATTACCACCGGCGGTAACACTAAAGGTAGATGGATAATTCCGGTAATCAAAGACTTACCGTAAAATTCCTTACGAGCCAGTAACCAAGCAATAAAAATTGCTAAGGGCAGACTCCAAAGCATAGAACTCAATGCGACACTCATGCTTAAGTGAATCGCATCCCATTCCATCGGGCTTAATTGAAACCAAGAGAGCAAAATATTTCCTTGTGTATATATCGATATGACAAAATTTCTTTAGAGATAATAAAAAGGACAGTTTCCTGTCCTTTCTTTATAAAGTCTGAGCTCATTATTTCACAGAGAAACCATATTCAACAAATATTTTTTTCGCTGCGCTTGATTCTAAGTAATTAAGGAAATCACGAGTATCCGCGTTGTCATGATCTTTTAAAATCGCAACCGGATATTCAACTGGTTTATAACTATCTTTAGGGAATACACCTACCGCTTTCACGTCTTTACTCACTTTCGCATCGGTGCTATACACAATACCGTAAGGGGCTTCAGCCCGTTCAACTAAGGCTAATGCACCACGCACATCTTTCGCACGTGCTAATTTATCTTTAACTTGATCCCATAAATTTAATTTGGTTAATGACTCTTCAGCATATTGTCCTGCAGGAACATGCGCAGGATCACCCACAGATAAATAGCTATCTTTTAAACCTTTGATCCATTCACCTTTAGCAATATCTACTGAATTAACCGCACTTTTAGCCGGCGCAATTAATACTAATTCATTGCCTGCTAATACTTTTTCAGTTTCTTTTACAGTGAGATTTTTATCTGATAAATATTTCATCCATTTGTTGCTAGCTGAAATAAATAAGTCTGCAGGTGCACCTTCTTCAACTTGTTTTGCAAGGGTGGAAGAAGAAGCAAAAGAGAAAACCACGGTATTATTTGGCTTTTCAGTTTGATATTGATCCGCAATTTGTTTTAACGCATCAGTCATTGAAGCTGCTGCAAACACAGTCACTTTTGCTGATGCAGCAAAAGATACACCCATACCCGCAATTAAAAGTGCGGTTGCAAATTTAGTTAATTTCATTATTTATCTCCTATATAAATGAAACTATATATAAAAAAATATACTACGGGTAAATTATAACTTGAATTTTTAAATAAGCATACAGAAAAACTTAAAGATCAAGTAAAATAAACAGAATTGTGTATTAGGAGGAGATGATGAAACAAACTGAAATTTTACTGACGATCAAACTTCATCAAGAATTATTTATTGACCCAAAACGTGTTCGCCTCTTAAAAGAAATTAAAGAATGTGGCTCAATCAACCAAGCAGCCAAAAACGCTAAAGTGAGCTATAAAAGTGCTTGGGATCACCTTGAAGCGATGAATAAAATCAGCCCCAAACCGCTTTTAGAACGTAATATCGGTGGGAAAAATGGGGGCGGTACCTCATTAACCACTTATGCCGAGCGTTTACTGCAGCTTTATGATTTGCTCGAACAAACACAAGAGCATGCCTTTCATATTCTGCAAGATGAGACGATCCCGCTAAACAGCCTACTTTCAGCAACGGCCAAATTCTCCTTACAAAGTAGCGCGCGCAATCAATTTTTCGGTAAGGTGGCAAGCCAACATATCGTGGACTCCCGCTGTATTGTTGCAGTAAACATTCAGGATTTAGCTCATCCATTACATGTTTCGATCACAATGCGCAGTGCTGAGCGTCTCAGACTCATTACTGAAAAAGAAGTGATGGTCATGTTTAAAGCTCCTTGGGTTAAAGTTAGTGCCACCCCATTAGAAGAAAAAAATAACCTCTTCCAAGCGACTATTCTTTCAATGGAAAACGAAGAAGCCATTGTGCAATTAAAGGACAGCTCAATTGAATTTTGCGCCAGCATTCATAGCAAAGATGGTTGGAAAGTGGGACAAGATGTGTGGTTACACGTGGATCCAGAACAGATTATTTTGGCAACATTGAAATAACCCCAGAAACAAAAAGTGCGGTCAAAATTAACCGCACTTTTTTTATTTTCGCTTATAACGCAATCTCATCAATCGAGCGCCCAAAACTCGGCAAAAAGACCTGTAAAAAATAATCCATTTCTTGACTGTGCCATTGTTCCATTAGATTTTCTAAGCGTTTTTTGGCTGTTTTAAATTCATGGTTACCATGCTCTAATTCAAATTGAGCCTTGATATAAGCACAAATCAAATCCGCTTGTTTTACTATATGCTTTTCTTCTGGGCTAAATTGCTCACTATCTAAATATGGAGCAAAACTCTCTTGTAATTCAGTCGGGAGCAAACTAATTAAATGCAATTCTGCGGCCGCTTCAATATCTTTATAAGCATGAGTGATTTCAGAATTAAAATATTTAATTGGGGTCGGCAAATCACCGGTGAAAATTTCAGAGGTATCATGATACATCGCCATCACTGCAATACGTTCAGGATTGACTTCACCACCAAAAAAGCGATTTTTAATAATGGCTAAAGCCTGTGCCACAAAAGCAACTTGCAGACTATGCTCTGCTAAGTTTTCCTTTTCAATATTGCGCATCAATGACCAACGCTGAATTAAACGAAGACGATCTAAACAGGCAAAAAAGTGACTCGTTTTAACTTCCACAAAATATCCTTAGTTAGATGGTAGCTCTTCAATAATCACGGGAAGATCGATAACGTTACCTAAGCGAGAAATTGTGACAATAACTTCTGTATTCGGTTTAGTATCACTGATAATTTGCATCATTTCACGAATAGACAGATTATCTTGTTTATTTAAACGTAAAATCACATCCCCCACTTGAATACCTGCTTTTGCTGCGGGACTATTGGCTGTCACGCCAGTAATGACAATACCACCGTTTGAGTTAGAAGAAATTTCACTTTGAACACCAAAATAACCACGAATCACACGACCATCGCGAATAATTTTATACAACACATCGTTTGCAATACTGATTGGAATCGCAAAATTTAACCCTTCTGCAATTTCATTGGCTGTTTTACCAATACTTAACGTGCTGATCCCCACTAATTCGCCCGCGGAGTTAATCAACGCACCGCCAGAGTTACCACGGTTAATTGATGCATCGGTTTGAATAAAGTTTTGACGACCTAAAGAATCCCCTACAGCACTACGCCCTACCGCACTGATAATCCCTTGGGATACACTTTGACCGAGGTTATACGGGTTACCAATAGCCAGAGCAATATCACCAACACGTACTTGGCGCTCTTTATTTTGTGGAATCGTGGAAAGATCGGTTGCTTTAATTTTTAGTACCGCAAGATCCGTTAAATTATCCGAACCGATTAAATTCGCTTCATAAATATTGCCGTTTTGCAGTGCGACTACAATTTGATCGGCATTTTGGATAACGTGTTTATTGGTGAGAATATAACCGTCTTTCGTCATAATCACACCAGAACCTAAGTTATTTACCTGTAATTGATCGCTATCATTAATGCTGGCAGAAGAAAAAGATCGGTTGTAGACGTTCACGACCGCAGGAGAAGCAATTCTCACAGCACTATTAAACGAAACGATATCATCAGCAGAGAAAAGGCTGCTGTTATTGAGTTTAGGAACGGCAAATAAAATAACACCTGCCGCAGCAAGCCCCCAAAGGGCGGAGTGGAAAAGTTTTTTAAACATTTTTTATTCTTTTATTAATAAGTTAGGTAAATAACTGAGCTTTAAATCATCCCCAATTCTTTCACATTCTTGCAGTTGCCACAATGGGGCATCCGCAAGTTTTTCCAAATGCGGGAGTTGGCATAATCCTCGAGCTTTATCCCCCAAGAGTTTTGGGGCGACATAAATGATTAATTCATCTACAGCATGTTGTTCAATCAAGCTACCCGCTAAATTGGCACCGGCTTCAACCCAAACAGAATTCACTTGTTTCTTGCCTAATTCTGTCATCAACATATCGAAATCATAGTTTTCTGGCAGTACCATTTGCTCACAGAAATCAGGGAATACAGACATATCTCGTGGAATTGAACCCACAAGCCAAACTGGCGAATGGGTATGGAATAATTGATGGCTTGGTTGAACTCGATTTTTAGAATCTAAGATTATGCGAATAGGCTGACGCACGGTTTCTTCAGCATATTCCGCTTTTAAATCATCAGGGAATTGATTCCAACGCACATTCAAGCTTGGATCATCGGCTAACACGGTAGCACTTGTAGATAAAAGTGCGGTCGCTTTAGCTCTCATTTTTTGTACATCCGCACGAGCTGCATCACCTGTAATCCATTTGCTTTCACCGCTCGCCATGGCTGTTCGTCCATCTAAACTCATGGCTAATTTCAGCTGCACATAAGGCTTACCGGTTCTCATACGTTTAAGAAAACCTTTATTTAAAGCTTCTGCTTGTTCGTTCAATAAATTGACCGCACTTGGTATGCCTGCATCGGCTAACATTTTTAAGCCCTTGCCCGCCACTTGAGGATTAGGATCGGCCATGGCTGCGACAACTCGACTGACACCCGCTTCAATTAAACCTAATGCACAAGGCGGTGTGCGTCCATAATGAGAACAAGGTTCAAGCGTCACATAAGCAGTTGCGCCTTTCGCTTTCTCACCGGCATCTGCCAACGCCACTCGTTCTGCATGAGGCTGACCAGCTTTAAAATGAAACCCTTTCCCGACAATTTCACCGTTTTTAACCAACACACATCCTACGGATGGATTAGGCGTAGTGGTGTACTGCCCTTTTGCCGCAAGCTCAAGAGCCTGTTGCATAAATTTCACGTCATCAGGGGAAAAGGTATCACTCATACTAATCCTTTAAGCTTTCAATTTCTTTGGTGAATTCATTGATATTATCAAAGCTCAGGTAAACGGACGCAAAACGGATATACGCCACTTTATCTAATTCTTTCAGCTCATTCATGGCTAATTTGCCCACGAGATGACTTGGCACTTCGCGCTCACCTGTCGCACGTAATTGGATAATAATATGGCTGATGGCTTTTTCCACATCATCCGAACTTACAGGGCGTTTTTCTAACGCATGTTGAATACCGCTACGCAATTTATCTTCGTTAAACGGCTCGCGTGACCCATCATTTTTAATAATTTTTGGCACCACTAATTCGGCCGTTTCAAAGGTGGTAAAG